>JBEGUP010000148.1:0-4865 GCA_041178825.1 Pseudomonadota bacterium
CTGGCCGCACCGCATCTGGTGCGTTCGGTGGTCAAAACCACGCATGGCAAACTGATTGTGCTGTCCAGTTTGATGGGTGGTGTGCTGCTGCTGCTGGCTGATATTTTGGCGCGCTGTTTGATTGCGCCTCAGGAATTGCCCGTTGGCGTACTGACAGCCGTTTTAGGTGGTAGTTACTTGTTGTGGCTCATGCGTAAGCGTTGAAAAAATCGCAAGCATTGATCATCCTTCTACATTCATTTTCTAAACATATAAAACATGCAAGCCCTTGAAACCCCTCTTAAATTTCAAGCCCCAGCGGTTAACTTTTCCAAGCGCGCCGCAACGGCTGACGCACCTTGGACGGTTGCTGCCATCGAAGCCTTGATGGACTTGCCCTTTGCTGACTTGATGCATCAAGCGCAGACCATCCACCGTCAAAACTTCAACCCGCATGAGGTCGAATTTGCCACGCTCTTGTCGGTCAAAACCGGCGGCTGTCCTGAAGATTGCGGCTACTGCCCGCAAGCGGCGCGCTACGACACCGGTGTTGAGGCAACCAAGCTGATGGAATGTGACGAGGTGCTGGTCGCAGCCAAAGCCGCCAAAGCAGCCGGTGCAACACGCTTTTGCATGGGCGCGGCCTGGCGTGCGCCCAAAGACCGCGACATTGAAAAAGTGGCCGAGTTGATCCGCACCGTCAAGTCACTCGGTCTGGAGTCCTGCGCCACGTTAGGCATGTTGGAAGACAAACAAGCGCAGGCGCTGGCCGATGCAGGTTTGGACTACTACAACCATAACTTGGACACCTCACCCGAGTTTTACGGCGACGTCATCACTACCCGCGATTACCAAGACCGGCTCGACACCCTTGTCAACGTGCGCGACGCAGGCGTTAAGGTCTGCTGCGGTGGCATTGTCGGCATGGGCGAGTCGCGCCAGCAGCGAGCGGCCTTGATCGCGCAATTGGCCAATCTCAACCCGTATCCTGAATCGGTACCCATCAACCACCTAGTTCGTGTCAAAGGCACACCCATGGCAGATTTAGCACCGCTAGACCCGCTGGAGTTTGTCCGCACCATCGCCATCGCCCGCATCACCATGCCCACAGCCCGCGTGCGTTTGTCCGCTGGCCGCCGTGAGATGGGCGACGCCGTGCAGGCCATGTGCTTCATGGCGGGCGCGAATTCCATCTTCTTTGGCGAAAAGCTGCTGACCACCGGCAACCCTGATACCGATGCAGATTTGGCCTTGGTCAAACGCCTTGGCATGCATGCATGCTTGCCAAGTCACAATAACCGCTTGATTGAATCATAACTAAATTTGCTATGAATAATATAGCTGTTCAGGCAGTAAATACGTCGGCTAAATTGCAAAATACACCTGTTTTGCATGACGTCAACGCAAGATTTGGCGTCGGACGCTGGACCAGCATTGTCGGCCCCAACGGTGCCGGTAAATCGACGCTGCTCAAGGTGCTGGCAGGCGTGTTGCAGCCTGTACAAGATGGTGGACGCGTTGAACTCTTTGGCGAAGTTATCTCGAACATCGCACCCCGCGAAAGAGCCAAAAAGCTGGCCTGGCTGGGCCAAAACGAGGCTAGTGCCGATGATTTAACCGTGTTTGACGTCGCCATGTTGGGTCGTTTGCCGCATCAACCGTGGCTGGCACCGCCGAATCAGGCAGACATCGCTGCCGTCGAACAAGCGCTGCGCAGCACCCAAGCTTGGGAGTGGCGGGGCAGGGCGCTGGGGCAACTTTCAGGTGGTGAACGCCAGCGCGTCCTCTTGGCACGTGCTTTGGCTGTGCAAGCCGATGTGTTGCTGATGGACGAACCACTGGCCAATCTGGACCCGCCGCACCAGTCCGACTGGCTGGCTTTGGTGCGCCAGCTCGTGGCTGATGGCAAGACCGTGGTCAGCGTGCTGCACGAAACCACCATGGCGCTGCAGGCGGATGACATGCTGATCATGGCAGCTGGCAAGGTCACGCATTTTGGAGCTACTGCAGATGCCGCTACACATCGCGCTTTGGAGCATGTTTTTGAGAACAGAATTGCCATCAAAGATATAGAAAATATGCTTGTATCGCTACCAAAAATGTAGCAAAAAAGCAATGAAAAATACTAAAAATTTAGGAAAAATCCATGCAAATTGAAATACCACCCGAATGCAAACCCTATGACAAACCAGAAGGCGAACGTCGTGGGCTGATCATTGTTAACACCGGCGACGGCAAAGGCAAAAGCACGGCAGCTTTTGGCTTGGCTTTGCGAGCGCATGGCCGCAGCAAACCCGTCAAGATTTTTCAGTTCATGAAAGTGCCCAGCGCCCGCTTCGGTGAGCATCGGATGTTTGAGCATTTAGGTATTCCTATTGAAGGTTTGGGCGATGGTTTCAGCTGGAAAAGCCAAGATTTAGAACATTCTGCACAACTAGCGCGCGACGGCTGGCAACGCGCCAAAACCGCCATCATGAGCGGTGACTACTTCATGGTCGTGCTGGATGAATTCACCTACCCGCTGATTTACGGTTGGATGGAAGCGGCTGGCGGTGTTGAAGAAGTGGTGCAAACCCTGTTTGACCGCCCCACGCATGTGCACGTGGTCATCACAGGCCGCCGTTGCCCGCCAGAAATCATTGAACTGGCTGACACCGTGACCGAGATGACGATGGTGAAACACGCTTTCAAAGCCGGTATTCCAGCGCAGCGCGGGATTGAGGACTGAGGTGACCGAGCTTGCTGTCTTGGCAAATACCGTATCGAGTAAGTTAGCAGCTGCTTTGCTTTTTGCCTTTGCCATTGACCACTTCATCGGTGAACCGCCTGCGCGTCTGCACCCCGTGGTGTGGATGGGCAACGCTTTGAACTGGGCAGCCGCCAATGTTTTGCCCAAACCTGCTGCGGATGACCATAAACCAGATTTCCCCTCATTTCTGACTGGAGCCGGCGTATGGATTGCCATAGCAACTCTTATTTTGATAGTGACTGACAGTTTGCAATGGGCCGTATTACAACTGCCTGCCGTGTGGGCGGCTTTGTTACTGGGTTTACTGTTGAAGCCTTTGTTTGCTTGGCGCATGCTCAGGCAGGAAGTCCAAGCCGTAGAAATCGCACTGCACGACTCTTTAGATGCGGGCAGGGCACGCCTGTCCATGCTCGTCAGCCGCGACACCACGGCTTTGACCGAAACGCAAGTCCGCGAAAGCGCGATTGAAACCTTGGCCGAAAACCTGAACGACTCAGTCATTGCCCCGATTTTTTGGTTTGTTGTGCTTGGTCTGCCCGGTGCGGCGGTTTACCGCTTTGCCAATACCGCTGATGCGATGTGGGGTTACAAGGCTATCTACAAGGGCAGAAACTGGGAGTGGGCAGGCAAGTGGGCGGCGCGGGCGGACGATGTTCTGTCCTGGCTGCCTGCACGCATCACCGCCGCGCTGCTATGGCTGGTGTCTGGTTCGAGTTCGGGCTTTATGGTCAGCAGATTTTGGACACGTTTGCGGCAGGAAGCCGGTAAAACGCCATCGCCCAACAGCGGCTGGCCTATGGCTGCTCTGGCTTTGTTGTTGAATATCCAGCTCTCCAAACCAGATGTTTACACCTTGAACGCGACTGGCAATGCCGTAAATGGATTCGATACTGAAAAGTCCATAAAACTAGCCTCTAAATCGGCATTATCTGCCGTATTTGTTGCCTGTGTAGCTATATTAATCATAGCGCATTGGGTGAATGTATGAATCCGACAATGACTCCAGCTAACCAAAACCGCATCCACGGCGGCACTGACGCGCTGGGTTTGCCAGCATTTGACTTTTCCACCAACAGCAACGCCTGCGGCCCTTGTCCGTTGGCGCAGTCAGCTATCGCGCAGGCAGATGCCACGTGGTATCCTGACCCCAGCTACACGGCGCTGCGCAGCAAACTGGCAGCGTTTCATGGGGTTGAGCCCCAACGCATCGTCATCGCCGGCAGCGCCAGCGAGTTCATTTTTCGTATCACCGCCTTGGCCAAGCTGCATGGTGTTGACTCGGTTTATGTACCGCCGCACAGCTTTGGTGACTACACCCACGCAGCACAGGCTTGGGGTTTGCTGTTGTCGTTAGATGCAAAAACCGCTGGTTTGGTCTGGCATTGCCAGCCTTCCAGTCCGTTGGGACAGTTAAGTTCGGGCGATATTGAAGTGTCACCCAATGCCATACACGTCCTCGATTTGGCTTACGCACCTTTGCAATTGAGCGACTCATTTTTGTCATTCCCGCGAAGGCGGGAATCCAAGAGCGCCACCATGGATTCCCGCCCTCGCGGGAATGACGGTTTTCATGATGCGGTTTGGCAACTCTACTCGCCCAACAAAGCGCTGGGTTTGACGGGCGTGCGGGCGGCTTATGCGATTGCTCCTTTGGGTTCAGAAGAGTTAGTTCATCGATTGAGCAGTCTGTCTGCGTCTTGGCCGTTGGGTGCGCACGGCGTGGCTTTGCTGGAGAGTTGGGTTACTGAGGACGTACAAACTTGGTTGGGCGATAGCTTGCAAACACTAAAAGTTTGGAAAACACGTCAAATTGCGCTGCTTGAATCAATTGGCTGGACATGCCAGCCCAGCGCTACCAACTTCTTTTGCGCTAAACCTAAGTTGACTGATGGCTTAACTTTAGAGCGGGCTTTGACAGCGCTACGCAACCAAGGTATCAAATTGCGGGACACGACATCGTTTGGATTGTCTGGTCAAGTGCGCCTCAGCGTAAAGCCACCCGCCGCGCAAGATGCCTTGCGAGAAGCCTGGCTCAACATCATCAAAAACACAACAAAGGATATGGCATGACCGCAAAAGCCATCATGGTCTTAGGCACCACCAGCGGCGCTGGCAAAAGCTGGCTGACCACCGCGCT
>JBEGUP010000149.1:0-4855 GCA_041178825.1 Pseudomonadota bacterium
ATTTCCAAGTGGTTTGATGGCCTTGTGCGCAGATGCTATCGCTAAAACACTGGGTTCTTGATTTTATACAACGGTGAAACTGACTGTTTTATCTAAATGGTTCAATCTGCAAGCATTTGGCTGGTTATCTTAGTTGCTGTTATTGCGGCAAATATGCCGTTCGTGGCGCAGCGGTTTTTGATATTTTTCCCGTTGAAAGTACCCAAAACTCTGGGTGTTCGCCTTCTTGAACTCATAATTTTTTACTTTCTGGCCGGCGGTCTGGGTTTGCTCCTTGAAAACCGTGCGGGGCAAATCGCACCGCAAGGCTGGGAGTTTTATGCCATCACGGGTGCTTTGTTCATTACTTTGGCTTTTCCAGGTTTTATTTATCGCTATCTTTTGAAGCATAGGGAATAAAATTGTCATGAACGACCACTTGATCGAAACCAAAATCAGCAGCGAACAGGTTTACAAAGGTAACTTCCTGCACATTTTGCGCGACAGTGTGCGCCTGCCCGATGGCAAACAAGCTACTCGTGAATACGTCGTTCACCCAGGTGCTGTTGTGGTCATTGCTTGGTTGGACGATGGTCGTGTCGTTTTGGAGCGTCAGCATCGCTACCCCGTTGGCAGGGTGATGGTCGAATTTCCTGCTGGTAAGCTCGATGCTGGTGAAAATCCTCAATTCTGTGGTCAGCGCGAGTTGTTGGAAGAAACGGGGTACAGCGCGACCCATTGGGCTTATGCAGGGTCCATGCACTTAGCAATAGCTTATTCTGACGAAGTTTTGCATATCTACTTCGCCAAAGGACTGACTTTGGGTGAGCGCAAGCTGGATGACGGCGAATCTTTGGATGTTTTTACTGCCACGCCAGAAGAACTTCTCACCATGTGCGGCCAAGGTTTGGTGACAGACGCTAAAACGCTGACTTGCACTTTGTGGCTGCAAAACGTGCTCTCTGGCGGATGGCCATTGCAATGGGTGCCTGCAACTGATATTGCTTTGGCTTAATATTGGGCTATGAAAGTTTTAGACCTGCAATGCAGCCAGCAGCACTCGTTTGAAGGCTGGTTTGGCTCTGAGGAAGATTTTCAAAGCCAACTCTCGCGCAATTTGGTGCAATGCCCCATGTGTGGCAATGCTGAAATCACTAAAAAGCTGAGCGCACCACGGTTTAACTTGGGCAAATCTGTAGCACCTAGTGCCGAAATTACGCCAGCATCGAAAGCCGAAGCAGGCATCTCGACTAAGACTACTTCAACTTCAACTGAATTAGTCGCTCAAACATCGAAACCAAGCCAAACGCAGCAAATCGCTCAGCGCCCAAACTTATCGCCCGAAGCTGCAGAAGTTATGCAAGCAGCCTGGCTAGAAGTCGCCAAACACGTCATGGCCAACACCGAAGACGTGGGCAGCAGCTTCGCCTCCGAAGCCCGCAAAATCCACTATGGCGAAGCCGACGAACGCGCTATTCGTGGCCAAGCCACGCCAGACCAAACGATGGAGCTGCTTGAGGAGGGCATCGATGTGATGCCCATGCTCCTTCCTGAATCTCTGAAACGTCCCTTGAACTGATTTTATGGTTGTTTTTTAGCTTATTTTTGCTATAAATAATATAGCTGCTCGGGCAGTAAATACGCCGACTAGAGGCGTATTTTTTTGGATTTGTTATGGTTAATTCGTAGCGTTTTATGGATACAAGCCACGTAATTCACGCGCATGCAAAATCCGCTTGCAGGCCACAATAAACGTCGCCGTCCGCAAACTCACCTTGTGCTCTTCTGCCACCGCCCAGACGCCCGCAAACGCATCTTTCATGATTTTGACCAGTCGCGCGTTGATTTCGTCTTCATCCCAGAAGAAGCTAGAGAAATCTTGCACCCATTCAAAATAGCTCACCGTCACGCCACCAGCGTTGGCAATCACATCTGGCAGCACCAGCACACCGCGCTCTTGCAAAATATCGTCTGCCGCCGGCGTCGTCGGGCCATTCGCGCCTTCAATCACCATCTTTGCTTTGATTTTTCCGGCGTTGGTAGCGGTAATTTGCGATTCCAGCGCCGCAGGAATCAAAATATCGCAATCCACTTCCCAAAACAGCTCATTTTTAAGGATTTCAGCACCCACAAAATTGGCCGCGCTACCCGTTTCTGCCACGTGTTTCAAAAGCGCTGGTACATCCAAACCGCCAGCTTTATAAATCGTACCGCCGTGGTCTTGCACAGCCACTACCTTCGCGCCAGCTTCGGTAAACAGTCGCCCAGCCACGCCACCCACATTGCCAAAACCCTGCACCGCAATGCGCGCGCCTTTGATTTCTAGCCCAATGTGCTTCGCCGCTTCCACGCCCACCGTAAACACGCCACGACCCGTCGCGTCTTTGCGACCCAGTGAACCACCCAAATGGATCGGCTTACCTGTCACCACGCCCGTCGCTGTCGCGCCTTCGTTCATGGAATACGTGTCCATCATCCACGCCATGATTTGCTCATTGGTGTTCACGTCAGGCGCTGGGATGTCTTTTGTGGGCCCGATGATGATGCCAATCTCGCTGGTGTAGCGGCGCGTCATACGCTCCAGCTCACCCATAGACAGTGTTTTTGGGTCAACACGAATGCCGCCTTTCGCACCACCGTAGGGCACATTCACCGCTGCGTTTTTGATCGACATCCATGCCGACAGTGCCATCACCTCCGATAAAGTCACGTCTTGATGAAAACGCACACCACCCTTGCCCGGCCCGCGTGATGTGTTGTGCTGCACGCGGTAGCCCTCGAAATGCGCAATCGTGCCGTTGTCCAAGTGAATCGGCACATCCACAATCAAAATCCGCTTAGGCCGCTTCAGCGTGTCCGCCCAACGCCCAAGGTGCCCCAAATACGGCACAACGCGGTCAACCTGTTGCAAGTAATTGCCCCAAGGGCCGAGATTGTCTGCTTGTAGGTAGGACGGGATAGGGGAGTTCGTTTGCGCGCCGCTGTTAGTGGCAACGGATGCATGGGTGCTAGGGTGCAACATGAAATTTCCTTGTGGGTTGATATTCAAGCTTCAAGCTTAAAACTCCCCACCCCAACTGTCCAAGGCCAAGTTTGCTGTTATCTATGCAAAAAACGCATTAGGTTGAATTTGCATAGTTCTATTCAAATTTGATTTATTTAATCCTCAAAAGTTAGCCTTCAAAGCCAGCCAATACATTGGCAGCATTAAGTCCCAGCTCCTTCGCCGCATAGCCACCTTCTAAGATAAACACAGTCGGCAAACCCTGCTGTTTCAGCACTTCACCCAGTTCAATGAAGTCGCTAGATTTGAGTGCAAACGTCGAAATCGGGTCGTCCTCAAACGTATCCAAACCCAGCGACACTACCAAAGCATCTGCACCAAAGTGCTTGATCTTCTCACAAGCCGTCGCCAAAGCCGCAAACCAAACAGCTTTTGAGCTTCCCGCTGACAGTGGCAAGTTCAAATTAAACCCATGCCCCGCACCTTCACCGGTTTCGTCGGCATGTCCCAAATAAAACGGATACTCCGTACGCGGGTCGCCGTGAATGCTGACGAAAAGCACATCCGCACGGTCGTAAAAAATGCTTTGCGTGCCGTTGCCGTGGTGGTAGTCCACATCCAAAATCGCCACTTTGGCGCAACCTTGGTTTCGTAAAGTCTGCGCCGCCACCGCCGCATTGTTCAAAAAACAATACCCGCCCATGAAGTCCGCCCCCGCATGATGCCCAGGCGGGCGGGTCGTGCAGAAGGCAGCTTTGATGCTAAATTCGCCTGAAACGAGCTCAGCCGCACTAGCCGCAGCATCCGCCCCAGCCTTAGCCGCCGCCCAAGTGCCAGCCACCATCGGCGTGCCATTGTCCATGGAGTACAACCCCAGCTTCGCCGTGAAATTCTGCGGCTCCACATCGCTGCGCAGCGTGCGCACTGGCCAAACGGAGGG
Source organism: Pseudomonadota bacterium (assembly GCA_041178825.1). GTDB lineage: Bacteria > Pseudomonadota > Gammaproteobacteria > Burkholderiales > Burkholderiaceae_C > Aalborgiella. The sequence goes on from JBEGUP010000149.1 coordinate 3,924, forward strand.
GAAGGGCTGCCGCGCCGCATTCCCGGCATCAACCGCAACCCACTGCGCCCAAGCCGACTCTAAAAATGCCAAATACCGCGCTGAATGCACCTGCCGCAGCACCGCAGCGCTGTCTACATTAGGTTCACGGATTTCATGCCCACGTTTCGCCAACTCCTCCTGAACAAAATCCGCCCGCGAAGGCGATTCAAAACAAGCAACCCGTTCACCCCTAAAGAACTCGTACTCGGGTGCGTGGAGTTGGTGTTGTGGGGTGAAGAAGGTGATCATGAATGTGAGAATTTACTATAAATACTATAGCTGCTTAGGCAGTAAATACGCCGGCTAGAGGCGTTTTTATGCTATAAAAAGGCATTTATTCAGCTTTTACCCTATGATTTTGCCAAATTTGACGGCTTTTCAAGTGAGCGCTCGTCGAAGATCGTTGCCGCCGCCGCTAATTTGAGTTTTTCTAAACTAGCTTTTGACAGCGATGAAGCATTCATTTTGCCCGCTTCGAAAACGTCCAAAAGTGCTTTCTCTTCAGCATCAAGTTTTAGTGTGGGTTGTGAATTTAACTTCTTCATCGAAATTTGCCTTAGACAGGATTTTAAATCAATTTGACCAAATCGAACGATTCGTTTAATATCAAGCCATGCAAACCTACACAGCCAACGAAGCCAAAACCAATTTTGGCGCATTTTTAGACCTAGCGCAACGCGAACCCGTGGGCGTGAAACGGCACGACCGCTTGATGGGTGTGATGGTTAATGTGCAAGATTTTGAAGCCATGCGCGCCTTCTACGCCAACCGCCTGCAGCACACCCTAGACGATGCCGCCACCGCAGCAGAACGCGCTGGCATGACGCCTGAGTTGCTTGATGCGCTGTTAGCTGATGAGAGCTGATGAAATTAAGGGTAAAGCAGGAAAAGCCCCAGCGATAGGCATATCT
>JBEGUP010000150.1:0-4821 GCA_041178825.1 Pseudomonadota bacterium
GCAATCATCATGCTGGCTTCGCCGGATTTGATGGCTCGGGCGGCTGTGCCTAGGGCGTCTAAGCCAGAACCGCATAACCGATTGATCGTCGCACCCGGCACGTCAACTGGCAGCCCTGCCAACAGTGACGACATATGCGCCACATTGCGGTTGTCTTCACCAGCTTGGTTGGCGTTGCCGTAAATCACATCGGTGACGGCTGCCCAATCGACGCTGGGGTTACGTGCCATTAAGGCGCGAATCGGAATAGCGCCCAAGTCATCAGTGCGGACCGAAGACAAAGCGCCGCCATAGCGACCAAAGGGGGTGCGGATGGCGTCGATGATATAGGCTTGGGACATAAAATACTCCGATTTAATGTGGTTTTAAAAACAGCCTGTAGTCGGCGTATTTACTGCCTGAGATGCTATTATTTTGATAGTAAAATAACTACAGCAAACTGATTAATACGTCTCTAAATGCAGACGGCCTTCTTTTTTCAGCGCGGCGCCTACTGTATCCCAAGACAAGCCCGCCTCTTCGGCGATATGACGCATAGCGGACAGCACGCCCTCTTCCATGCTCTTTAAACCGCAGACGTAAAAGTAGGTATTGGCATCGGCCAGCAGCGGCGCTAAATCGGCAGCCCGCTCGCGCATGGCGTCTTGCACGTAGCGTTTAGGTTGACCTGGGGTGCGGGAAAAGGCGAAGTTGTTGTCGATGAAGTCTTTGGGCAGACTTTGCAGGGGGCCGAAATACGGCAATTCTTCTTTGGTGCGAGCGCCGAAGAAGAGGAATAATTTGCCACCGTCAAACTTGCCAGACTGGCGCAAGCGCCTGCGCCACTCGGTCATGGCGCGCATGGGGGCGCTGCCGGTGCCGGTGCAAATCATGACGATGTTTGATTTGGGGTGGTTGGGCATCAAAAAGCTGCTGCCAAACGGGCCGATGACTTGTACGGTGTCGCCCACCTTCAAATCGCAAGTGTAATTTGATGCCACACCACGCACGGGCTTGCCTTGGTGGTCTTCCAACACGCGCTTGATGGTTAGCGACAAGTTGTTGTAACCAGCGCGTTCGCCATTGCGGGGGCTGGCGATGGAATATTGGCGGGCGTGGTGAGGCTTGCCATCTGCATCTGAACCAGCGGGAAGGATGCCGATGGATTGCCCTTCTAAGACTGGGAAGGGCATAGAGCCAAAATCTAGGACGATGTGATGGGTATCGTAATCCGCGCCGCTGGTTTTACCAACTTCAGTCACACGCACATTGCCAACTACAGTCGCTGTTACAGGCGATTTTGCGCCATGTAAATTGGTATACGGATGGGCTGCGGACCAAGGCGGGAGTGTGGAACCGTAGTTGACCGAAGCTGCTGCCCCCGTCGTTTGGAAGGCCGTATCAACAACTGCCGATGATGAATCTGCCACTGACAAAGCAGCTTCAACATTGTCCACACCAGCTTGTTCAGCCAGTTGCTCAGCACTAAGTTCCGCTGGTAAATCGTCCCACGTCAACTGAACTTCTGGCGAATAAGCCATGACACGCGGCATCATGCGCCAGTTGTCGATTGAGCCTGTCGGGCATGGCGAAATGCAGTCCATGCACAAATTGCACTTGGTGGCGTCGACCACGTAGTTGCGCGAATCGTGCGTGATGGCCTGCACTGGGCAAATTGCCTCACAGGTGTTGCAGCGGATGCATATTTCAGGATCGATAAGATGCTGTTTGATGATGCCGTTGCTTGCTGCGAGGGTTTCTGTGCTCATGTGAAGTACGCTTTTTCTGATGAAAGATAACTGCTTATTTTAGTTAAAACGCACGTACTCAAAATCTGCAGCTTGGCGGTTGATGCCGATGTTTGGCGGTGAAATCCAATTGGCAAACTTGCCTGGCTCAACCACACGACCCATCAAGCTGGCCACATACGCGCGGTCTTCGGCGGTTGGTAACCACTCGTCCTTCTTGGCAAACCACTCGTTAGCGGAAATCATGTTCCCTTCGGGTGTGATTTTGACACCAGCCAAAGCACCGATATTGCGATTGAAAGCTTTGTGTGGCACTTTGAGTGTGAAGTCAATGCCAGCTTTGGACAGCACTTTGTTCCAACGGTCTACGCCAGCGACAGAATCGGTGATGTAGTCGTCACGCAGCACTTCGTTCAAGCCGTTCAACAATGGCACTTCTTTTTCTTGCAACTTGCCGTCACGTGATTCCAACACTTTGTAGGTTTGACCTTTCAAAATGTGGTCATCCGTGCGCTTGCTCTCCTCATAGCGACCTTTGAGGCCGGAGCTGTAGAAAATCGCCGCATTGCTGGACTCGTCCGCGCCAAACAAATCGATGGTCACGCTGTAATGGAAGTTGATATAGCGCTGGATCGTTGGCAAATCAATCACGCCTTCAGCGCGCAGCTTATTAACATCATCCGTTTTCAACTCGTTCATCGCACGCGCTGTACGTGCCAGCACACGAGAAATACCGCTTTCGCCTACAAACATGTGGTGCGCTTCTTCGGTCAACATGAACTTTGTCGTACGAGCCAGTGGGTCAAACGCGCTTTCAGCCAAAGCGGCGAGTTGGAACTTGCCGTCACGGTCTGTGAAGTAGGTGAACATGAAGAAGCTCAACCAATCTGGTGTGGCTTCGTTGAAAGCACCCAAAATACGTGGGTTGTTTTCGTCGCCAGAGCGGCGCACCAACAAAGCATCCGCCTCTTCGCGGCCATCACGACCAAAATGTTTGTGCAACAAATACACCATCGCCCATAGGTGGCGGCCTTCTTCAACATTGATTTGAAACAGGTTGCGCAAGTCATACATACTTGGCGCGGTGTTGCCCAAGTGGCGCTGTTGCTCAACAGATGCTGGCTCGGTGTCGCCCTGAGTCACGATGATGCGGCGCAAGTTCGCGCGGTGTTCGCCAGGCACGTCTTGCCAAACTTTTTCACCGATGTGGTCGCCGAAATGGATTTTGCGATCTGTCTCGCCTTGGTTCAAGAAAATGCCCCAACGGTAGTCGCGCATTTTGACGTGACCAAATTGTGCCCAGCCTTGCGGGTCAACGCTCACTGCTGTGCGCAGGTAAACATCCATGTCGGTCGAACCGACAGGGCCCATATCGTCCCACCAGTTGATGAAGTTGGGCTGCCATTGCTCTAAGGCGCGCTGCAAAGTGCGGTCTTCGCCCAAGTTAACGTTGTTTGGGATTTTTTCGCTGTAATTGATACTTGACATCTTGAACTCCAAAAGTAGGTGATGTTTTTTGCGTGAAATGACGCGGTTTCTTTAATTAACTAAATTAAAACTTTTATTTAAAAACCCAGTGGTCTGCTGCGGTTACGGTGCGCCACACTTACCCACACCGTACAACTATTTCTCAATGGGTTTAGACGCGATTCCAGTCAAAGGCGGTTTTCTCGCCTTTGCCATAAACTTTCAAAGCGCCCTTTTCACCCACAGCGTTTGGACGCTGGAAAATCCAGTTTTGCCACGCTGTGAGGCGACCAAAAATGCGGGTATTCATGTTTTCTTGGCTATTGAAACGCAGGTTGGCTTCCATGCCGGTCAAAGCATCGGGTGACATGGCGACGCGCTCTTCGATGGCAATACGAACTTCGTCCGTCCAATCGATATCGTCAGGATTAGCAGTCACCAAACCGATGGCAAAAGCGGCATCAGCGTCCAAAGCTTGACCCGCTTTTGCACGAACAGCTTCCAGCGCTGGCGCTTCGTCGTAAAAACGACGGCCTAGGCGGCTTTGACCTGTCGCCATTGGGAAAGTACCGAAATTAACATCAGCAACGGTGATTTTGGGCGCTTTGACTTCGTCGTCAGGCAAGGCCAAGTGGTAGCTGCGGTCGCAGGCCAATGCCAACTCAAGCAATGTGCCTGAGAAGCACGAACCAGCTTCAATCAAAGCAAACAAGCTACGTGATGACACATCCAAGCGGCTGAAGGTACGGCGCAGCAAACCGATGGTTTCGCGGACGAACCAATGGTCTTTGTTGGCCAACATCAAGGCATCGCTGGCCAGCACGTTAGCGGCATCGCCTTCGGTTTTGATCAGCCACGTGCCAATATCGAGTTCATTGGTGCGCATTTGCAAGATAGCGTCTTCTAATTCGCGCCCCATTTGCATAGGCCACCAGTTAGCGCCAGCTTCAACCATAGCTTCTGGTGTTTGTGGCAAAGCTTCCGTAGGTGCTTTGACGGTAAAGGTAGCAACACGTTTGGCACGGTCAATTTCCACGGTGACAAAGCCATAACGCAGAGCATCTGCCTCAACCGTGCGCTTCAAAGGCGTCAGCGTGACGCCCTTGCCGCCGGCAGGACGATCTGATTTTTCAGCCAATTCCAAAGCCCGTTTCTGCACTTTTTCAGCAAAAACCGCTGGTTTGGCAATATCGTCAACCAAACGCCAATCTTTGGCTTTTTGACCGCGCACACCTTCCACACTGGTGCAAAACAGATCCGCCAAATCGTGGCGGACATGGCGTTTGTCGGTCACACGGGTCAAACCACCGGTACCAGGAAGCACACCTAGCAAAGGCACTTCAGGCAAACTGACAGCGGAAGCGCGGTCATCCACTAAGATAATCTCATCACATGACAGTGCCAATTCGTAGCCACCGCCCGCGCAGGCACCATTGACAGCTGCTAAAAACTTCAAGCCGCTGTAGGTCGATGAATCTTCCAAGCCATTGCGAGTTTCATTGGTGAATTTGCAGAAATTGACTTTCCAAGAGTGGCTAGAAACGCCCAACATGAAAATATTGGCACCTGAGCAAAACACCTTTTCTTTGGCACTTGTCATAACGACAGTACGAACTTCTGGGTGCTC
>JBEGUP010000151.1:0-4811 GCA_041178825.1 Pseudomonadota bacterium
TGTTTTCCCTCTCAAAAAACAACAAATCGTGCAAATAAAAGTGTTTTTCCCCTATGAAAACGCGATTTTCTCCAGTAGCATTCGCACAGCCTTTGAAAATAAATGTTGAGCGAATAAATTGACATGATTTTCACGGGTGTGTTTTCAACTTAAACAAGGAAAATAAATCATGGCAACTGCAAAAAAAGCACCAGCTAAAAAAGCTGCTGCGCCCGCGAAGAAAGCTGCACCGGCTAAAAAAGCTGCTGCTCCTGCAAAGAAGGCCGCTCCAGCTAAGAAAGCTGCTGCACCTGCAAAGAAGGCCGCTCCAGCTAAGAAAGCTGCCGCGCCAAAAGCTCCTGCAAAAAAACGCGTACCTAATGCTGCATTCATGAAGGCGCTCACACTGAGCCCAGCATTGGCTGCTGTTGTTGGCGCACCGTCTATGCCACGTACTGAAATCGTGTCTAAGCTGTGGGTTTACATCAAGAAGTACAAACTGCAAGACGCAGTGAACAAGCGCATGATCAACGCCGACGCAAAGCTGAAAGAAATTTTCGGCAAAGCACAAGTGTCGATGTTTGAAATGGCTGGCTTGATCGGCAAGCACGTCAAGTAAATAGTCATTTAAATTGAACTAGCTTCAATTTAAAACTTTAAAAAGCCGACTTTTGTCGGCTTTTTTTACGCCTGTACAAATCAGCATCCAGTAAGTCAGCAGTCAATTGTTTGAGTAAACTGTAGAAATTCCGCAGGAGACACACCATGAATTTCAACATCAGCAGCCAATCCCAATACAACGCCAAACGCATGACTGCAGAGCAAGCCGTGCAACAGGTGCGCAATGGCGACTTCATCATCGTGCCCACTGGCGCTGGTGAGCCGCCTACTTTGTTGACGGCGCTTTCTGAAGCGCGCCGCCAGTTCAAAGATGTCAAAGTTGGCTCGGTGCTGCCGATGCGCAAGTTTGCCTATCTTGACCCTGAGACCTATGAGAACGTGCGCCACGTCGGCTTTTTTCTGGGCGGCGCCAACCGCGCAGGTGCGCAGGCGGGCTGGGTAGACATCATCCCCAACAACTTCTCAGAAATTCCACGCAAGATTGATCGCGGCAACATGGCGGCTGATGTGGTATTTGCCATCAGCTCGCCTATGGATGCACATGGCAATTTTTCTATCAGCTTGGGCGTGGACTACACCATGGCAGCACTTAAAAAAGCCCGCGTCATTGTTTTAGAAGTTAACCCCAATGTGCCGTTTGCCTATGGTGATTGCCATGTGCATGTCTCACAAATCACAGGTTTGGTCGAAGACGACGCTCCCGTACTTGAAGTCGGATTACCCAAAATCGGCCCTGTGCAAGAAGCCATTGGCAAGTATGTGGCGGATTTGATTGAAGATGGCTCAACCCTGCAAATCGGCTACGGCGGCATTCCAGACGCGGTGGTGATGCAGCTGACCAACAAACGTGATTTAGGCATCCACACAGAAATGTTGGGTGATGGCATTTTGACCTTGGTTGAAGCTGGCGTCGTCACCAACCGTCGCAAAAATTACATGCCGGGCAAGATGGTGGCGACGTTTGCTTTGGGCTCGAAAAAGCTGCACCAGTTCATGGACAGAAACCCCATGCTTGAAATGCACCCCGTCAATTTCACCAACGACCCTTATCTAGCGGGTCAAAACGACAACCTGATGTCGATCAACGCCACGCTGCAAATTGACTTCTTAGGACAATGCGGCTCTGAAAGTTTAGGCCCGCTACCGTTCTCATCAACAGGTGGTCAAACTGATTTTGTGCGTGCTGCCAATCGCTCCAAGGGCGGCAAATCATTCATCGTACTGCCCTCCACCGCCAAAGACGACACCGTTTCGCGCATTGCACCCATGTTGACCCAAGGCACTGCCGTGTCTACCAGCAAGAATGAAGTGAACTATGTGGTGACGGAATACGGCGTTGCACGACTGGATGGCAAATCTATCAAACAACGCGCTTTGGAGTTGATATCGATTGCGCACCCTAAGTTTCGACCTGAATTGACGGAAGCAGCGAAGAAGATGAAACTTATTTAACACTATAAATATTGGCCGTAGCCGGCGTATTTATTACCTAAGCAGCTATTAAAAATATAGCAAAATTTAACCCAAAAACCGCTTTACCTTATTCCCCTTGAAATGCTTTCGCCCTAAACGTGAGCACCAAAGTATCGCGGTAACTTGTGCCTGAATCTTGCGCATCCAAAGGTTGAATCGGCGTTGATTCATGGATGACCCGCTCGTCATCCAGCAACAAAAGCGTCCACGGCTCGGTCATCGTAAAACGTTGACCGGCTGGGCTATTGACTTCAAACACGCGGGTTTCACCGCCTTTGATGCCATGACGATTGATGAGTATGACGGCAACAAAATCAACCCCGTCGCGGTGTGCCCCTTCAGGCGTGGGGCGACCAATGCCATCGGTGGTGTCAATGCGGAACTGGTGCGCTTCAACAAACCAAGTTGTTGTTTGGGGTTTTAGCGCTGAACACACCTCACCCAACTTGCTTAAAAGGGTTGTCCAAGCTGATGATTGCACCACATCCGCCCGCATTGGCTCAAACATGCGCTGCATGCCACCATGCAAAGCGTTGTATTCCAGCGGCTGCCAGTGGGCACGGTGCTCAGTTTGCAGGGCAGATTCACCATTCACCACAAAACATGAATGCCGCCTACGGCGGTAGTGTCCGCCATCTTTGAGGTAGGCGTCAGGCGGTAAATCGTTCCAGCTAGGCAGCCAAGCCTCGGCGTCTTTCGCTGTACAAGCCACAAGCTGCAGCGCATTTAGCTGATTTAGCACGGCATAACCCGTCGTTTGCAACGTAGCTATCAGCGCTGGATTGGCGGTAAATGGCGGAAGTATGTTCATGGTCATGACTTAAAATACATAGTCTAAATTTTAAAAGAATGATTTGAGGAATTCATGTTGAAACGCTTTTTATTATTTTGCCTCGTGGGTTTTTGGTTAAATGCTAGCTGGGCGGCAGCGCCTTTGTTAAATGCTAATGAATTGGCAGCGTTGCTGAAACAGCCACCTAGCCAATCTAACCCAATTCGTGTGATTGATATTCGCAAAGCATCTTCATACAAAGACAACCACATTGAAATTGCCTCAAACTCGCCTTTTGAAGAGTGGCGTGGCCCGACCACCAACCCATCGCAATTGCCAAGTTTGGACAAACTCACGCAACTCATACAAAAGCATGGTTTGACAGCGTCAACACCCACGGTTTTGGTATCAACGGGCGTAGACAGTATTGACTTTGGCACTGCCGCCTGGGTCTATTGGGTGCTGAAAGAGCATGGCATCAAAGAAGTGTCCATTTTGAACGGTGGTATGAAAGCTTGGTTGCAAGCTGGTATGTTGTATGACGATGAAGTACCCAAAATAGCTGCTTCAAGCTATGTACCCGTACGCTCAGGCAAATGGACAGCGGATCGTGCCGAGGTTGCCAAGGCTGTTAGTTCTGGTCAGGTAGCAGTCATGGATTCTCGACCTGAAATCTTCTTCAATGGCGATACACGCCATGCCTTGGTTAAAGTGCCAGGCACGATCAAAGGTGCGAGTAACTTGTCCTTTGAAAAATGGTTCATCCCCAACAACCCTAACTTCGCCAGTTTTGTAACGCCTGACAATGCTAAAAAAGTGTGGACGGCAAGCAACGTGAAGCCTCAAACCCCAACGATTGCGTTTTGCAACACTGGGCATTGGTCTGCCATCAACTGGTTTGCAGCTTCTGAGTTGCTGGGCCAACCCAATGCAAAACTCTACCCTGGCTCTATGCAAGACTGGTCGCAAGACGCCAGCTTGCCTATGAGCAATGTGCCCAATCGCGCCAAGCAATTGATGATTGACGCCAAGCTTTGGTCAGACAAATAAGCTGGGTTATTGATATGAAGCGTTGGTTCCTTAGTGCCGCATTGGCTGCTTTTTTTGGTTTTTTACTGCTAAGCGTCTATGTGCGCCAAGCCGTTCTATTTTTAGTCGGCATCGGTTTAGGAGCAACTTTGGCCGCTGCACGCTTTGGTTTCACCACCGGTTGGCGTCAACTGGTCACCCAGCGTGACCCCAGCGGAGCGGCTGGGCAATTGTTGCTACTGGCTCTTGCTGCGCTTTTAGCCATGCCTTTGCTGGGTCAATTTCCAGAATTGCAAGCGGCTCTAGGGCCGCCAAGTATCAGCCTGATCGTCGGGGCTTTTGTGTTTGGTGCAGCCATGCAAGTAGCAGACGGCTGCGGCTCGGGCACGTTATACAAAGCGGGTTTGTGTCTTCCGTTGAATATGGGCATCTTGCCGCTTTTTGCATTGGGCAGCTTTTTAGGCTCTGTGCATTTGCAGGGCTGGCTGGCTTTGGGGCAAGTTGAACCAGTTGGCTTTGTACAGTCTTGGGGCGTGCCTGTTGCCTTGCTGGTGACCGGCGCTTTACTGCTCGGTTTGGCTGTTCTGATGCGGCTGTGGGTAGGCGCTGGCAAAACTTGGTTCAGTAAACGCTGGGTTTGGGGTGCGGTGCTGCTGGCTGTCTTTGCTACGCTGAATCTGGTTTTGGCTGGTCAGCCTTGGGGTGTGGTTTATGGCTTTGGTTTGTGGGCGGGCAAGCTGGTCACCGCCGCAGGCATATTTGACCCCACTGCCAACGCCTTTTGGTCGCAAGCCAGCAATGCCAAGCATTTGGCTGAATCGGTGTTGTTGGACGTCACCTCTATCACCAACATTGGCATTTTGGCTGGCGCACTGTGGGTGAGCATGAAGAAAAGCGATGCATCGATCAATGTGCAACAGCAAACCCTCACCGCCAA
>JBEGUP010000152.1:0-4780 GCA_041178825.1 Pseudomonadota bacterium
AAAACCTTCGCCAGCCAAGCCGATTTAGAAGTCAAAAAAGTCAGTTTTGACAAACTGTCTGACAACGCCTATGCCTACACGGCCGAGGGTGACCCTAACACCGGCATCATCATTGGCGACGATGCGGTGATGGTGATCGACACCCAAGCCACACCTGTGATGGCAGAAGACGTGATCCGCCGTATCCGCGAAGTGACCGACAAACCCATCAAATACGTGGTGCTGAGCCACTACCACGCGGTGCGCGTGCTGGGTGCGAGTGCCTACAAACCCGAGCAAATCTTGGCCAGCCAAGACACGTACGATTTGATCGTCGAGCGCGGCGAGCAAGACAAAGCCAGCGAGATTGGCCGCTTTCCGCGCTTGTTCAACGCGGTCGAGTCCGTGCCCGATGGCATGACTTGGCCGACGATGACGTTCACCGGCAAGATGACGGTTTGGTTGGGCAAGCTGGAAGTGCAGCTTTTGCAACTCGGTCGTGGCCACACCAAGGGCGACACCGTGGCGTGGTTGCCGCAGCAAAAAATCTTGTTCAGCGGTGATTTGGTTGAATTTGGTGCGACACCTTACGCGGGTGATGCTTATTTTAAAGACTGGCCAACAACGCTTGATGCCATTGCAGCTTTGAAACCCGAAAAACTCGTCCCTGGCCGTGGTGAAGCGCTGCAAACGCCCGCGCAAGTCGTGCAAGGATTAACGGAAACGCGTGCTTTCGTTTCGGACGTTTACGCCAGTGTACAAGCCGGTGCAAAGGCCGGCAAAGACTTGAACACCGTCTACAACGAAACCATGAACCGCCTGCGCCCGACCTACGGCAAATGGGTGATTTTTGACCACTGCATGCCCTTTGACGTGACCCGCGCCTACGACGAAGCAACCAAATACACAGACCCACGTATCTGGACGGCTGAGCGCGATATCGAGATGTGGAAAGCTCTGGAAAACCACTAAAAGAATAAATAATCAGGATACAAACCATGAGCTTGCTACCCGTCGTTGTCATCGGTGCAGGGCCTGTGGGTTTGAGTTTGGCGATTGACTTGGCACAGCGTGGGCAGCCCGTTGTGCTGCTGAACAAAGGCAAACTCACCGCGAGTGGTTCTAAGGCGATTTGTTTTTCAAAGCGCAGCCTAGAGATTTTTGACCGCTTGGGCTGCGGCCAGCGCATGGTCGACAAAGGCGTGTCTTGGAATGTCGGCAGGGTGTTTTTGAAGGATAAGCCCTTGTATGGCTTTGACCTGTTGCCCGAGCCAGGCCATTCACGTCCTGCGTTTATCAACCTACAGCAGTATTACGTCGAACAGTATCTGGCCGAACGTGCGGCTAAATTGCCAAACTTGGACATCCGTTGGCTCCATAAAGTTACCGCAATCTCCCAAACTGATGATGCGACAACATTGACGGTTGAAACGCCAGAAGGCAGCGCCACTTTGCAAGCGCAATATGTGGTCGCTTGCGACGGATCGCGTTCCACAGTGCGGCAGTTGATGGGGTTGGAGAGTACGGGTAGGGTGTTTCAGGATCGGTTTTTAATTGCCGATGTGAAGATGACGGCTGAGTTTCCGACCGAGCGCTGGTTTTGGTTCGACCCACCGTTTCACCCAAATCAAAGCGTCTTGCTGCACCGTCAGCCTGACAATGTGTGGCGCATCGATTTTCAATTGGGCTGGGATGCTGACCCTGAGGAAGAAAAGAAGCCAGAGAGAATCATTCCTCGCGTCAAAGCTTTGTTAGCGTACGGAGCCAAAGACAAAAAATCAGTGCCAGATTTCACGTTGGAATGGGCCAGCGTCTACACCTTTGCATGCCAGCGCATGGCCAGTTTTCGTCATGGACGTGTGCTGTTTGCTGGTGACTCGGCGCATGGTGTTTCGCCCTTCGGCGCACGGGGTGCGAATTCGGGCATTCAAGACGCAGAAAACTTAGCGTGGAAGCTTGACGCTGTGCTGCGTGACCAAGCGCCCGATACTTTGCTCAACAGCTACGCAAGCGAGCGTGAATATGCGGCCGATGAAAACATCCGCAACTCCACCCGCGCGACGGATTTCATCACGCCTAAAAGCGCCATCAGCCGTGTGTTTAGAGACGCTGTGCTGGATTTAGCCAAAGACTATCCCTTTGCACGCACTTTGGTGAACAGCGGGCGTTTGTCTGTACCCGCCACATTACATGGTTCGGAATTGAATAACCCAGACGAAGATACTTTTGCAAGCCGAATGGTTCCTGGAAGCGTGGCGCTAGATGCTCCCGTTCAGTTGGCGGATGGCACTGTGTCGTGGTTATTGCCGCAATTGCAGGATGGTTTTACGCTGATGGTCTACGGTGCTGCGTTGACAACCAGCTTGCCCTGCCAAGTGTTACAAATTGAAGCGCAAAATGCTTTCACTAACCCAGGTCAAACCAATGTTCTGATAGATCATCACGATTTGATCGCCCAGCGCTATGACATGCAACCTGGTACAGCGTATTTGATACGTCCAGACCAACACGTTTGCGCACGATGGAGACAAGTTTCACCAGAAAAATTGCAGTCGGCGCTTGATTTAGCTTTGGGTAGATCAATTTAGAACGAACTAAAACGCAAGATATGTCACTCATAACTACTCCAAACTTTAGCGCAGCAGATGATTTCTATGAAGTGCTGATCAACGCGCATCAAGACTTGTCGATTGAAGAAAGCCAAGCTTTTAACGCGCGTTTGGTGCTATTGCTGGCAAATCACATTGGCAGTTTTGCCGTGCTAAAAGAAGCTCTGCAAGCGGCTAGAAAAATGGAAAGTAAATTAACTCCATGACAAAACAACAAACATCTAGCTTGAATTACCAAACCGGCTTTGGCAATGAATTCGCCACTGAAGCCATTGCCGGCGCTTTACCCCAAGGCCGCAACAGCCCGCAACGTGCGCCGCATGGTTTGTATGCCGAGCTGATCTCAGGCACAGCCTTCACCGCTCCACGCGCTGAAAACCGTCGTACTTGGATGTACCGCCGCCAGCCGTCGGTAGTAGTGGGTGGTTACAAGCCCTACGCGCAAGCTTTATGGCGCACAGGTGCGGTGCAGGGTGTAACCACGCCGCCTGATCCCATGCGCTGGCGTCCGGTTACCATACCTAATGAATCCACTGAGCCGACGGATTTTGTGGATGGCCTGCGCACTATGGTTGCCAATGGCGATGCAGATGCACAAACTGGCATGGCAGCGCATGTCTACGTGGCTAACAAGTCCATGGAGAATCGCGCTTGCGTCAATGCTGATGGCGAAATGCTCATCGTGCCGCAGCAAGGGCGTTTACACATCACCACTGAAATGGGTATTTTGGATGTCAAACCCGGTGAAATCGCCCTCATTCCGCGCGGTGTGGCTTTCAAAGTTGCACTACTCGATGCGGCAACCAATGGCGGTGCTCGTGGCTACGTCTGCGAAAACTACGGCGCGCATTTCAGGCTGCCAGAGTTGGGCCCGATTGGCTCGAACGGCTTGGCCAATGCTAGAGATTTCAAAACACCAGTTGCAGCGTTTGAAGAGTCAACAAATGAATCTATAGCACCGTACGAAATCATCAAAAAATACGGCGGTAGCTTGTGGTCAGCGCAGATGCCGCATTCACCTTTCAATGTGGTGGCTTGGCATGGTAATTTGGCACCGGTCAAATACGACACCGCGAATTTCATGACGATTGGCTCCGTAAGTTTTGACCACCCAGACCCATCTATCTTCACGGTACTGACCTCGCCAACCGATACTGCTGGCGCAGCGAACTGTGACTTCGTCATCTTCCCGCCACGCTGGCTGGTGGCTGAGGACACCTTTAGACCACCGTGGTACCACCGCAACCTGATGAGCGAGTTCATGGGGCTGGTGCAGGGCCAGTACGATGCCAAAGAGGAAGGTTTTGTGCCCGGTGGCGCATCGCTGCACAATTGCATGGTGCCCCACGGACCAGATTCAGACGCGTTTACCAAAGCCAGTAACGCCGATTTGAAGCCGCATAAACTGGAGAACACTTTGGCTTTTATGTTTGAAAGCCGTTACCGTTTTGTGCCCACGGCCTTCGCGATGCAAGGTGATTTACTTGATAAAAATTACGCTGATTGCTGGTCTTGATTAATCGATCAATCCTTCAAAACCATACAGGTTAAATTAAATTCCGCAAACTGCGCGCCGTTTCTTGTAATACTGGGAGTACGCGTTTAACGGCATCAGCGGCTGCTTCGCCACCAATGGGCATGGTCACGTTGAGCGCGCCTACCAAATCGCCATTGCGGTCTATCAAAGGTACGGCCACGCCGCGCATGGTCAGCTCAAGCTGTTGCTCGCTGATCGTCCAGCCACGGCTGCGCACGATAGACAATTCTCTTTTCAAAGCTTCAGGGTCGGTAATGGTGAACGAGGTGTACGACTTTAAGGTGCGGTTCGCAAACCATTGCTCTTGTCGTTCCGCCTCCATCATCGCCAAAATGACCATGCCTGCTGATGTAGCCTGCGCTTGCACGCGCGAACCGAGTACGAAACCGGTGTTCATGTTTCGGTTTGAGCCACTTCTCGCAACGTAAACAATCTCTTCGTCATCCAAGACGCTAACGTACGCGATTTCTTGTGTGCCAGCAGTCACGCGCTGCAAAAAAGGCTGCACGATGCGTGGTAGCCGAGCCGATTCAATGTAGGCTTGGCCCAAGCGCAGCATGCGCGGTGTGAGCCAAAACAATTTGCCATCAGTCGCCACGTAGCCCAAATGTGCCAGTGTGAGCAAGTAGCGCCGTGCGGCCGTGCGCGTCATACC
>JBEGUP010000153.1:0-4751 GCA_041178825.1 Pseudomonadota bacterium
GCTGCCCGACGATCGGCCGCAGCAGCTCCACCTGCTGTATCTGCGACGTGGCCGGCTGCCGGAGGCGGGACGCCTGTCGCGGCTGTTCTCGGTTGATAAGTTCAACGTGGGTGCATTTCATCAGGCTGATCACATTGATCCGCGTATTTCTCCAGTGTCAGACGGTATTCGCGCCTATGTTGACAAGCTGTTTGAAACAGCAGGCGTTGAGCGCCCCCCGCGGACCCGGTTTCCCGCCTCTCGCGGGCACTCCCGTCGCCGCTCCCCTCGACCTCTTCGTGACGCGACCGGCCCTCGCTGCAGCGCGCAGAGGCCGTCGGTTTGCTCCCCAACGGCATAGGCGAAGCCGCAGCCACCGCCTACCGCAGCTTGCGTCACGCGCAGCACGTAGCGCGGTTGGATGAAGCGCCTACGCAAGTGCCAGCTGCTGATTTGCAGGAGGAAAGGGATGCGATGTTGGCACTTTGGGATGCTACATTTGCTATTTAATTTATAGCTGCTCAGGCAGCAAATACGCTGGCTAGAGTCATATTTGAACCTAAAAATCTCTATATTTCAATGATTTTCAGCGATTTAGCCGAATCTTAGCCACCAATGCCGTCGTCGAATACCCTTCGACGAATGGCAACGCCAGCGCCTTGCCGCCGTAGCTCTCGACCAGCTGCGCTTCTTTGAGCTTCGCCATGTCGTAATCGCCACCCTTGACGATGACGTTTGGGCGCAGTGCATTGATGATTTCTAGCGGGGTGTCTTCGTCGAACCAGGTGACAAGGCTGACAGATTCCAGCGCGGCTATCAGGGTGGCGCGGTCGGCTTCGTTGTTGAGTGGTCTATCTGGGCCTTTGCCTAGGCGTTTGGCGGAGGCATCGGAGTTTAGGGCCACAACCAAACTGCCACCCAAACTGCGGGCTTGGGCGAGGTAGGTGACGTGGCCCGTGTGCAACACGTCAAACACGCCGTTGGTGAAAACAACAGGTTGTGGCAGGTCTTTGACGCGGGCTACAGCGTCTTGACGAGAAACAATCTTGTTTAAAAAGCTCAAGCCGGAACTGTATCCATAAAGCTCTGCTTCAGCATCAGCTTTTCTTGCAATTTTGCCAAATTCGGGTGGGTGTTGCGCCAATTGATCTCTGGAAAGCGGAAATCTAAGTAGCCCAAAGCGCTGCCCACAGCAATGTCTGCCAAGCTGAGGTGGATACCCGAGCAAAACGGTTTGTCACCCAAGCCAGTGCTCATGGCTTTTAAGCTGTCAGTCACTTTACCGAGCTGGCGGTCTATCCAGGCTTGGCTGCGTTGCTCTGCAGTGCGGCCACCCCAAGTGGCTTCTAAGCGCGCCAAAATGGAAGCGTCCAGCAGGCCATCGGCCAAAGCCTCCCAAGTTTTCACCTCGGCACGCTCGCGACCAGACGCTGGAATCAGCTTGCCCACGGGGGACAAAATATCGAGGTATTCGACGATCACGCGTGAGTCAAACAAGGCTTCGCCTGCGTCCAAAATCAAGCAAGGCACTTTGCCCAGCGGGTTGGCGTGGCTGATGGTTGTGTCGGCAGACCACACGTTTTCTTCAACAAATGTGTACTCAAGTTTCTTTTCAGCCATCACAATGCGCACTTTTCGCACATAGGGGCTGGTCGTCGCGCCAATCAGTTTTAACATTCAGTTCAATATGTAGTCTCTATGGTCTTCATTCTATAGTGCGACTCTGCATATTTCCTTGACCGAGAACAGGTGTTGTTTTTTTGTCAGGGATTTCCCGTACTGCTGCCACGCACAGCACCTACAATTGGGGGATGAACGCGTCAACAATCTCCCCTCCATCTGCCCTCTCCGAACTCACCGCTATCTCCCCCCTAGACGGTCGTTATGCCAAAAAACTGGCGAATCTGCGCCCTTTGATGAGCGAATTTGGCTACATGCAGCGCCGTGTGCAGGTAGAAATCACTTGGTTTGTCGCTTTGAGTGACGCCGGGTTTGCTGAATTTAAGCCGCTTAGCAGCGAAGCGCGTGCTCACTTAGTTGGCATCATGACAAATTTCTCCGAAGCGGACGCCCAAGCCATCAAAGACATTGAAAAAGTCACCAACCACGACGTGAAAGCAGTGGAATATTGGCTGGCTGGCTATTTTGCTGGCGCTGGGCATGCCAAAACTTGGGTCAAAGGTCAATTCGACGCCCTGCCCGAGCTGCACGCCATGCGCGGCTTCATCCACTTTGCTTGCACGTCTGAAGACATCAACAACACCAGCCACGCTTTGCAACTCAAGGGCGCACGCGACACGGTAATATTACCCGCTGTGGACGGCATCATCGCCAAACTGCGCGAGATGGCGCACAGCTACGCCAACGTGCCATTGCTCAGCCGCACCCACGGCCAAACCGCCAGCCCCACCACCGTGGGCAAAGAAGTGGCCAACGTCTTGGTTCGCCTTGTCAAAGCACGTGAGAACATCGCCCGCGTCAACCTGATGGCCAAAATGAACGGCGCTGTGGGCAACTACAACGCGCATTTATCTGCTTGGCCTGATTTTGATTGGGAAGCTTTCAGCAAAGGCGTGGTTGAACGTGCTGAACCTACCGCTGGCTCCACGGGCGCTTTCGAGAAATCAACGACCGCCTTCGGCTTGGGCTTGACCTTCCAGCCCTACAGCATCCAGATCGAGCCGCACGACTACATGGCCGAGCTGTACGACGCCGTCGCCCGCGCCAACACGATTTTGATCGACTGGAGCCGCGATGTGTGGGGCTATGTGAGCCTGGGCTACTTCAAGCAGCGCCTGAAAGCTGGCGAGATTGGTTCGTCCACCATGCCGCACAAGGTCAATCCGATTGATTTTGAGAACGCCGAAGGTAATTTGGGTTTAGCAAATGCACTTTTGCGCCACTTAAGCGAAAAATTGCCCATCTCCCGCTGGCAACGCGATTTGACCGACTCCACCGTGCTGCGCAACATGGGCGTGGCGCTGGGTTACGCCGCGCTGGCCTACAGCTCGCTGATGGTAGGTTTGAACAAATTGGAACTCAACGAAACTGCTCTGGCTGATGATTTAGACAATGCTTGGGAAGTGCTGGCCGAGCCGATTCAGACAGTAATGCGCCGCTACAGCGTGCCCGAAGCCTACGAAAAGCTCAAAGCCGCCACCCGTGGCAACACGGTGACCAAGGAAGATTTGCACACTTTAATCAAAGCTTTGGAAATCCCCGAAGCCGAAAAAATCCGCCTGCTGGCCATGACACCGGGCAGCTACGTGGGCAAAGCGGCTGAATTGGCGAAAAGAGCATAACAGCAGCAAGTTTATGGCCATCAAGTCCACCATTTTCAAGGCCAGTTTGTCGATTGCGGACATTGACCACAACTACTACGCAGACCACCAGTTCACCCTAGCTCGCCACCCCAGCGAGACGGACGAACGCATGATGATTCGCCTCGTTGCTATGGCTTTGCAAGCCCATCAGCTGCAGACCGTCTGCGGTGGCGACGGCACGCTGGCATTTGGCGCGGGTTTGTCTGACCCCGACGAGCCAGACGTTTGGCTGCGCGATTACACCCAAGCGACACGGCTGTGGATAGAAGTAGGCGCACCCGAAGAAAAACCAGTCTTAAAAGCCTGCGGCAAGGCAGATGTAGCCATGGTTTACTGCTACAACCACGCTGCAGAAGTATGGTTCAAGGCCCTAGAAAACAAAGTCAGCCGCGCTAAAAACTTGCAAATCTGGCGCGTGCCCACCTTGCAATCGCAAGAACTCGCAAAATTAGCCACCCGCAGCATGCAGCTGCAAGCGACGATTCAAGAAGGTGCGTTGATGATGAGCGACGGCGCGAGCACAGTGGATGTGGAGTGCGTGCGCTGGCTGTAAATCAACGTTAATAAAACCAAATTAGCTACCATTTTAATAGCTGCTTAGGCAGCAAATATGCTGGCTACAGACATATTTCTGCTTTAATTTATTACTTGAATTTATTGAATCTGCTCAGCCCTGTAAAACCCCGAACCAACCAGAACTTGCTTGATGTTTTGCGCATCAACCAGCACTGGTTTGAGCAGGAATGAGGGGATCACCTTGACGCCGTTGTTGTAGGTTTTGGTGTCATTCACTGCAGGGGCTTTGCCTTGAATCAAGGCTTCAGCCATTTGAGCCGTCACGCGGGCTAGTTCGCGGGTATCTTTAAAGACCGTAGAAGACTGCTGGCCGCGCAACACCGCTTTTGTGGCAGGTACGTCTGCATCTTGACCCGTGATAATTGGCATGGGATTGCCAGCTTGGCCATAACCAGCTTTGATAAAACCAGTGATTAACTCGGCAGCAATGCCGTCGTTCGGCGACAAAACGGCATCTAAACGCTGCTTTGAATAATATTTTGGCAGCAAAACGCTTAACCGCGCTTTGGCAATAGCACCGTTCCAGCCTTTGGTGGAGACGTTGTTCATGCCCTCTTGGCCAGATTCAATAATCAATTGCTTTTTATCAATGTAAGGTTTGAGCACAGACATTGCGCCGTCGTAAAAGAAAAAAGCATTGTTGTCGTCTTGCGAGCCCGCGAAAAGCTCGATGCGGAACGGGCCTTTACCAGCGGCCAAGTCTAAACGTTTCACAATGTCAGCGCCTTGTTTCACGCCAACGTCAAAATTGTCAAACGTGGCGTAATAGTCAATATTGGCGCTGTCGCGAATCAAACGGTCGTACGAGATAACTTTGATTTTTTTGTCGCCAGCTTTTTTCAAAACCTCAGTCAGTTTTTTGCCGTCTACAGC
>JBEGUP010000154.1:0-4723 GCA_041178825.1 Pseudomonadota bacterium
TGAGCTGGCCCCACACGGTGTTCTCATCAAACGCAATGCCAATCAAGGTGCCGATATCGCCGTAATCATCCAGCTCATTATTCTCCAGACGATCCAGCAGGTTCAACCCGAACGGGAACTGGCGGCCGAGGATAGAGTCAATGCCATGTCAATAGCAGTTGCAGGTAATGCTGAAAATTGGGAACAAGGCATGTACAAAGTTGCTCAAGAACTCTTGGCAACAGACCGTACAGACGTTTGGGACGAAATGACCCGCCGCTTTGAAACCCATTTGATTCAAGCGGCCCTAGCCAGCAGCAAAGGTCGTCGCATTGACGCTGCACACAAACTAGGCATTGGTCGCAACACCATTACCCGTAAAATCCAAGAGCTTGGATTGGGTAAAGAGTAGATGAAATTTATTCTAAATAAAGCAAAGTAAAAAACAGCTGTAGCCCGCATATTAATTGCCTAAACAGCTACGAATATAATAGCAAATAGTCTTAATTTTGATTTGTATTTAGCTACTTCTGAAAATAAAATACACCGCGCCTACCATGCAAAGTGCTGCCCAAAGGTAATCTAGCTTCAACGGCTCTTTCATATAAAAAACAGCAAAAGGTACAAATACTGCCAGTGTGATGACCTCTTGCATGATTTTGAGTTGTCCCATACTAAAGGCTGCTTGTGTGTAACCAATGCGGTTACCCGGCACTTGTAGCAAATACTCAAACAGTGCGATCCCCCAGCTGACAAACGCAGCTGCATACCAAGGCGCAGTTGACATGTTTTTCAAATGACCATACCAAGCAAACGTCATGAAGACGTTAGACGCGACCAGGAGCAGCACTGTTTGCAGCGAAAAGGACAGAGAGCTTAGAAAATTCAAAGCGCTAAGCCTTTACAAAGTCACAACCACGGGTGCATGGTCACTTGGGCGCTCGTTTTTGCGCGGTAATTTGTCAATCGCACAAGCGGTGACGGATGCGCTCAAAGCGTTGCTGACCAAGATATGGTCAATCCGCAAGCCCTTGTTTTTTCTGAAGCCAAAGTCACGGTAATCCCACCAACTGTAGTTTTTGGGCGGCTGGTCAAACAAGCGCACAGCATCTGTCAAACCCAGTGCAATCAAGGCGCGCAGGTGGTAGCGTTCTTCCTCAGTACAGTGAATCGTACCTTCCAAACCGACGGGGTCCCATACATCTAAATCGTCAAAGGTGATGTTGTAGTCGCCCATGATGACAAGTTTGGGGTGCGCTTGCAGCTCTGTTTTCAGCCAATCACGCAGACCTTTGAGCCAATTCATTTTGTAGTCAAATTTTTCGCTGCCTGGCTCTTGCCCGTTGGGGAAGTAGGCACCTATGACTCGAATGTCCCCTAATTTCTCGTCGCTCACGGTTGCCGTGATAACGCGAGCTAACTCGTCGGTAAAGCCTGGAATGTTTTTGACCACATCTGAAACTGCAAGCCCCGTTTTACTCAACAGCGCGACGCCGTTGTAGGTTTTTTGGCCGAACCATTGGGCGTTGTAGCCAGCCTCTAGAAACGCTGCAGCCGGAAATTTGTCATCCGTCATCTTGGTTTCTTGCAGCACCAGCACATCAACAGGGTTGACTGCTAGCCAGTCTAGGACTTGCGGTAGCCGCACGGTGAGGGAGTTAACGTTCCAAGTGGCGAATTTCATGACAATTCTTTCATCAAGCTTCCTTACGGAAATATGTGACAACGCTAAACGCCAAACCTGTTTTTGAGATGTGAACCTCACGCTCCGTCTCTTGCCACTCAGCACCTAGCAGCGGGGCAAAAGCATCGCCTTCAAAGTCAGCATCGATTTCAGTCACAACAACGCGCTTGGCTAAAGCTAGTGATTCAGCATAGATTTGTGCACCACCAATGACCCAAACTTGCTCGGGTATGGGTTTAATTTGCTCACAAATTAATAGCGCCTCAGGTAGTGTATTTGCTGGCTGGACGCCTATTTCATGCCAGTCTTTTTGACGAGTAACGACAATGTTGATCCTGCCTGGCAGTGGTCTGAACTGCGGCGGTAAAGAGTCCCAAGTTTT
Source organism: Pseudomonadota bacterium (assembly GCA_041178825.1). GTDB lineage: Bacteria > Pseudomonadota > Gammaproteobacteria > Burkholderiales > Burkholderiaceae_C > Aalborgiella. The sequence continues at coordinate 2,046 of JBEGUP010000154.1, forward strand.
GCGCCCCATGATGACAGGGCAGCCTAGCGTAGTACGTTTGAAATGCGCTAAATCTTCGGGTAAATGCCATGGCAATTTGCCTTGTATACCAATCACGCCGTTGCGCGCGCGCGCATAGATGAGGTTAAGTTGCATAGCGATGAATGTGGAGCATGAAAAAAGGCTTTAGTTTAATGAACTAAAGCCTTGGAGGTGAAATTTTTGCATGCACCACATGCAAAAAAGTTTGGAGACTGTTTAAAACAAGCGTTTTTTCTTTGAAATCAAGGACTCACCAGCACTGAAGACCAGCAAAATGAACAAAGCACCTACAACACCACCAGCGAACATACCTAAATAGACAGAGATTCCAAAAATGGCGGCTAAATATTTGCCTAAAAACAAAGCACCTGTGATGCCAGCTATGCCGTTACCTAAGCCACCTAAACTGTATCCACCAAAAAGAGTCGAGGCAACTTGCCCAGCTAGGATGCCAAGAGCCAATATTGCGATAAATTCCATGTTGCTACTCCCGTTAAGCTTCACCGTGAAACTTTGGCGTGAGTATACGTTTTAATATTCGGTTAACCACGGGAAAACCCCGATCTATTACCTTGTGGAACAATTCATGCAAATTGGTTACAGTCTGAGCAAAAAAGTTGCAAAGTCTGTGCAGGCTTGGTTGGCATTAAAACAGGCGATGTTTTTTGCTTGAGAAAGATTCTGCAGCGTCGAGAACGGCCAAAATCACCAAAGCGCCTGCAATACCGCCAGCTATCATGGCCATGTGCTCAGACAGACCGAATAATAAAACGATGTATTTAGAAAGTAACAGCGTGCCGGTCAATCCCGCAATGCTATTGCCGATTGCGCCCAAGCTATAGCTGCTGAAAACCGCTGCGGCTTGTCCAGCCAGAATGCCAATTGTGATCAATGCTAATAAGTCCATAGTATTACTCCTTATGCAGCTCCTACCAAGAAGCTACGATAAAAGTATACAAATTTGGACTCAAAAACGGTGGTGAATAGTACCCGTTTTTACGACATGGCACACCTGAAACACGCTGTTACAAAGCGCGGAAAAACCATCTCTATCCTCACACGGCAACAGGTGCTTTGATGGCAGGATGACTCTCATAACCCACGATTTCGAAGTCTTCAAACTGATAGTCAAAAATCGATTCAGGCCGACGTTTGATATGCAAAGTTGGGTAACCCATGGGTAGTCGGCTGAGCTGCAGTTTCACTTGCTCGGCATGGTTGCTGTAGATATGGCAATCGCCACCCGTCCAAATAAAGTCGCCCACATCCAGGTCACACTGCTGCGCCACCATGTGGGTGAGTAGAGCGTAGCTGGCGATGTTGAAGGGCACACCTAAAAAGATATCCGCACTGCGCTGGTACAGCTGGCAGCTCAGCTTGCCTTTGCCACCTTCGGTCGTGGGTGGTGCAACATAAAACTGAAAGAACGCGTGGCAGGGCATCAAAGCCATTTTGTCCAGTTCGCCCACGTTCCAGCTGCTCACGATGATGCGGCGCGAGTCGGGGTTGGATTTGAGGGTTTTGATGACTTCTGAGATCTGGTCAATATGTCGACCATCCGCTGTTGGCCAAGAGCGCCATTGCACACCGTAAACAGGCCCCAAGTCGCCATCCGGTTTGGCCCATTCGTCCCAAATTGTGACGCCGCGTTCGGTCAACCAGTTGTTGTTGGATGAACCGGTCAAGAACCATAGCAGCTCGGTGATGATGGCTTTGACGAAAACCTTTTTCGTCGTCACCAGTGGGAAACCTTGGTTCAAGTCATAACGCATCTGGTAGCCGAAGACACTTTTAGTGCCGGTGCCAGTGCGATCTGCCTTAAAAACGCCGTGGGCATCAACGTGCTGTAAAAATGTTTCGTATTGGTTTGTCATTGTTTGCATGGCTAAATAATAACCTAGGGAAAGCGCTAGCTGGTAGCGCCTTATAAGTGTATACACTAAAACGCATGACAGATAAAACTACAGGGAGACTAATATGAACATGAATCGCAATTTTGTCCGAAACGCTGCTGCAGGTTTGCTTGTTGCAACGAGCTTTTTGGGAGCAGTATTTGCGCAAAGCTTTCCTAACAAACCCGTCACTTTGATGATTCCCTATCCAGCGGGCGGTTTGTCTGATGTGATTGCCCGCACTGTGAACGCGCCTTTAGGCAAAGCTTTGGGGCAGCCTGTGTTGGTTGATAACTTGGGTGGTGCTAGCGGAAGCATTGCCGCGCAAAAGGTGTTGAATGCCCCGTCTGATGGTTATTTGGTGTTTCAAGGCTCACCAAACGAGTTGATTTTCGCGCCTTTGGCGATTTCGTCCGTGAAGTACAAACCAGAAGATTTCCGCCAAATTCACCGCGTCGGCATGGCACCTATGGCGATCATGGCACGCGCTGATTTGCCGGCCAACAATGCCGACGAACTGGTGGCTTATGCCATCAAAGCCGCGAAAGAGGGCAAATCCATGACTTACGCTAGCGTTGGCATTGGCTCGTTTTACCACCTTTTGGGTGAACAAATGAGCAAAGTCATTGGCGTGCCCATGTTGCATGTGCCTTACAAAGGTGCGGCAGATGTCGTTAAAGACATGCTGGGCGGTCAAGTTGATATTTTCATGTCACCCTACGGCGCACCGCAAGTGGAACTGGCTAAAACTGGCAAAATCAAATT
>JBEGUP010000155.1:0-5908 GCA_041178825.1 Pseudomonadota bacterium
GGCACCCACAACGGCAGCTCTTCGTCCAACACATGGTCTTCGCGTACATAGCCGTGTGCCAGCACGTAATCACCTAATTGTTGAGTGTTGCGCAAGCCAGCACAGTGACCAAGCATGATCCAAGCGTGCGGACGCAGCACAGCGATGTGGTCGGTGATGTTTTTGGCATTCGCAGGACCGACGCCAATGTTGACCATGCTGATGCCGGTTCTGTCAGCCCGCACCAAGTGGTAGCCGGGCATCTGTGGCAAACGTGGCGGTTGTGCGCCGAGTGCATCGATAGATTCTGCAGCTAAGCCCACGCGCCGCGTCACCACATTGCCAGGTTCGATGAAGGCGATGTATTCACTTTGCGGGTTCGCCATCGCCTCGTGGCCGAGTTTGACGAACTCATCGATATAAAACTGGTAATTGGTAAACAACACAAAGTTTTGAAACCACTCAGGCGCGGTGCCCGTGTAATGTCGTAACCGATGCAGCGAGTAATCCACCCGTGGCGCAGTGAAGAGCGACAGCGGCATCGCCTCTCCCGCTTTTGGCTCAAACGTGCCGTTGGCAATGCCATCGTCCATAGACGCTAAATCGGGCAGATCAAACACATCGCGCATCAAACTACGTCGCTCTGCGCTCATATTGCCTTCAACATGGTCATGCTCGGCAAACGAAAAATGAATCGGTATCGGCTGTGTGCTGGTACCGATTTCCAACACAACCTTGTGGTTTTGCAGCAGTAGGCGGAACTGCTCTAAATAGTAGTTGGCGTACAAATCTGGCCGCGTCAAGGTGGTTTCATACCGCCCCGGCTCAGCAACAAAACCAAAGCTCAAGCGTGCCAAATCGGGCAGCTGCGAGCGCAACATGGTGTCGGTGTGGATACGTACAAAGGGGTAAAACGCCCTGACTTTTTGCAGTTTTGTTAAATCAATATCTGCATCGCCTTCAGAGACAAAACGCTGCATCGCTGTGCGCAGATGCTCGATTTGGGCGTTGTAGATGGTTTGCACTTGGGCGATGGCGCTTGCTGCGTCGGTAAACTGCGCTGGTGCAATGAAGGCGGGTAATAAGGTTGGCAAATGTTTAGGCATGTGACTATTGTGCTACGGAAGGGTTACAAAGGCGTGACAAACTGCCATTACTTTGTTCTGCGCAGGGCTTCAAACGCCTCAAACTCCCAGCTACGCATGGCCAATAAGAGCGTATAGCCTTCGCGGTCTTTGTCAGCCAGTTTTTGATCCGCTTGGTGCTGCTGCGCAAAATCCTGCGCCACACGCTGCATGCGCTCTAAAAACGAAGGCGCAAGGCTTTTGCTGATGGAGCCATGCACCAGCAGCAGCCCCTCACCTTCGCCATCAAAACCACCCGCGAAATAATCCAGCAGCGCGTTCTCACGAAAATAATTCATCACCGCGCCATGCGGTCGCCAGCGGAAGGTTTTGGCCAACTTGAGCCGGTAGCGGTTGAGCGGTTTTAGCTCAATGATGCCAATACGGTCTAACTGCGCCAAATACTGGATGCATTCAGCCTCAGTTAGCCGGTAGCTACTGGTGATTTGCTCCAGTGTCCACTGCGACAGCACGCAAATAGCTGCTAACAACAGCTTTTTGTCTGCCACCACCGCTTTTTCCTGAGTCTCCGTGAGTTGCGCCAATAGTGGCTGTGCGTCCGCCACACGCCGCGCCAGCTCAGCAAAGTCTAGCTTCAGCGCTCGGCAAATGGCATCAATGCGCGATAACGGCATGTCCCCTTTTGCCAACATGCGCTTGACGCTAGATTCAGCCATATCTAGGGCTTCAGCCAAATCCGCATACGTCATCTGCACGGCTTTGAGTTCTTTTTTGATGGCAATAACGAGGTCGGCACTGGTGCTCATGACGGTTCTTTCAATGTAATTTAGTATCGATAAACGATACTTATAGTTTTATTAACTTGTATTGTATTGATATCAAGCTCATTCAGCTACTTCCTTTAGCAAAATCCAAGCTTCAGACCTTGAATCGCAAAAGGACGTTTATTTTGAAGACAACAATTGAAAAAACGGTGCAAAGCACCGAGCTAAGATTAATCATCGCACTAGCCCTGCTATTAGCCACCGCCATTTTCGGGCCTGAAGTGATGCAACCCAGACATCAGCATGATTTCGCCGATCAGCGCTTTTTGGGCTATTTACCATGCGCTGCCGATGTGCTGAGCAACCTGCCTTTTGCACTTTGGGGGTTTGCAGGTTTGGTGGTTGTACCTAAGGCGAAACTTAGCCCTGGCATGGCGGGCTTGGCAGTTTTGTTTTTCGCAGGATTAATCATCACGGCTGGCGCATCCAGCTGGTATCACTTGCAACCTAACAACGATGGCTTAGCTATCGACCGCTTGGGCATGACCGTCGCATTTGCAGGCTTGCTCGGCTTGGCGGCTGCAGATCGTGCCAGTCTACGAGCAGGCGTGATTCTGAGCGGGTTAACTTTAGCTTTAGGGTCGCTGAGCGTTTGGGAATGGTCAAATTCTGGCAATGTCTTGCCTTGGCTGGTACTACAGTTTGGCGGCATGGCGTTGATTCTGTGGATGGCAACACGCCAACCCATGCCAAACGCAAAAGGTGCGCTGGCGATACGCTGGGGTGTTGTGATTTTGATCTACGCCGCCGCTAAGGTTTTAGAACTGGCGGATCACGCCGTGTACGACCTGACTTCGCAACTCATCTCTGGCCACAGCCTCAAACACATTGTGGCGAGCTTTGCGGCATGGCCTGTTATCTCAGCCCTTCGTACTCAGGTTATATTCAACAACGACAGCGCTACCAACAACATTAACTTTGGCGCAACAAGGATATAAATCACATGCATACAGCCACCCCAACACACGAAGCGACGAATCAAGCCATTGATGCGCGTGCTCACCCTAACCAGTTTGCGCTTTTAAAGCAGCGTCGCTTCGCGCCTTTCTTTTGGACGCAATTCCTTGGCGCAGGCAACGACAACTTGTTTAAATTTGCACTCACTGTGATGGTGACCTATCAGCTACAAGTCTCTTGGTTGCCGCCAAGCCTTGCAGGGCTTGTTATTGGCGCTGTGTTTATCTTTCCGTTTGTCATTACATCGGCAACTAGCGGTCAGTTAACCGATAAATACGATAAAACTAAGATGATTCGATTTGTGAAGAATTTAGAGATCGTCATCATGCTGATTGCGGCCTACGGCTTCATCGCCAGTAATGCAGTTGTGCTTTTGGTTTGCGTATTTTTAATGGGTATCCACTCCACGCTATTTGGCCCAGTGAAGTTTGCATATTTGCCGCAGGTGTTGAACGAGCGTGAAATCACAGGCGGCAATGGCATGGTGGAGATGGGCACGTTTGTGGCGATTCTATTGGGTAGTTTAGCGGGCGGCTTGTTGGTTGCCTTGCCCGAGGTTGGTCATTTGTACATCGCGGTCGCATGTCTTGCCGTGGCTGTACTTGGGCGAATCACGGCGCAGTTCGTGCCACCTAGCCCAGCTACAGATCCGGACTTGGTGATTAACTGGAATCCCATCTCTGAAACTTTGCGCAATTTAAAGCTGGCGCGCACCAATATTGTGGTGTTTCGCTCTTTGTTGGGCATCAGCTGGATGTGGTTTTTTGGCGCCGTATTTTTAGGCCAATTTCCAAGTTTTGCCAAAGAAGTCTTGCATGGCGATTCCAACGTTGCTTCGCTGCTTTTAGTGGTGTTTTCAGTGGGTATTGGTGTGGGGTCGCTCATGTGCGAAATGCTGTCTAAACGCCACGTTGAGATTGGCCTGGTGCCCTTGGGCGCCATTGGTATGAGTATTTTTGCTATAGATTTGTACTTTGCCTCGCGTGCGCTTCCTAGTGCTAGCGAGATGGGTGTAGCAGAATTTGTAGCGCAAGCCAAGCACTGGCGTGTGATGATTGATCTTGGTCTACTCGCATTATTTGCCGGGCTTTACAGCGTGCCCATGTATGCGTTGATTCAATTGCGCAGCCCTGCTTCGCACCGTGCCCGCATTATCGCGGCTAACAATATTTTGAACGCACTGTTCATGATTGCCAGCTCTATCCTTGCAGGCGCCATGCTCGCATTGGGAGCCAGCGTACCGCAAATCTTTTTGGCTGTTGGCATTGCCAACATCGTGGTCGCAGGCTATATCTTTTTGCTGGTGCCAGAATACTTGTTGCGCTTCATTGCTTGGGTAGCTTCACGCTTTATCTACCGTTTCAAAATCACGGGCGACGAGCACATTCCTGTGCAAGGCGCTGCAGTTTTGACCTGCAACCACGTCAGCTACGTTGACGCTGTGCTGCTGATGGCAGCCAGCCCACGCCCGATTTATTTTGTGATGGATCACCGCATCTTCAAACAACCCGTCCTCGGCGCTTTGTTCAAACTCGCCAAAGCGATTCCGATTGCACCCCGATCAGAAGACCCCGCCGCCTACGAAGCCGCTTTTGAAGCTGCCGCCAAAGTGCTGCGCGACGGCGATTTACTCGCCATCTTCCCCGAAGGCGGCATCACCAAAGACGGCACGCTGCAGCCCTTCAAAGGTGGCATCATGAAAATCTTGGGTAATGCTGAGCGTGACGGCGTAACCGCACCCGTCATCCCCATGGCTTTGACCAATTTGTGGGGTTCGTACTTCAGCCGTATTGAACAAGATGGTGCGATGGTGCGTCCATTCAGACGCGGTGTGTTTAGCCGTGTGGGTTTGAATGTGGGTGCGGCTCAAGTTCAAACCGATACCCTGCATGCGCGTGTTGCTGCATTGTTGAATCAATAACTGTTATCAAAGGAGCCGATATGAGCAAATCTTTACGTCTTTCTGAAAAATGGTTTCACCGTGGCCTGTGGCTGGTGGCGCTGGTTTTTGCCAGCTTTTTGATCGGGTTGGGCGGCACGGTGGTGGACGATTTGCCTAAAGTCGAGAAACAGCTAGAGCTAAACGACTTTATGGACAAAACCGCAAGTGATGCGCTGCGCAACACCATCAAAGCTTCGGATGAGGCGGTCAAGGAAGCGACTGGGGTGATGGAGCAGTCTCGACTCAAACGTAACGTGGCGCGATCAGACTTGGAAGCTGCGAGCGAGACCTTCAACAACTGGCTAGCTACTCGCCGTGTGACGCAGCGTGCGGATCAGGATACGGAATTGATAGCGCGCACCCAAGCCCTAGATGCATTAAAAAGCAAAGAACGTGCCGCTGTGGCAACCATTGAATCGCAACAGCAGACAATCTTGAATGCGCAGCAGGCTGCCGATAAAGCGCGCAGTTTTTTGAATGAACAAGAGCAAGCCGCCCAAAAAACGCTGGACAGCGAATCTCGTAGGCTGGAGCTACGGGTATTTTTGTACCGTTTGGCTCTGACACTGCCTTTGCTGGCTATCGCCGGCTGGTTGTTTGTGAAAAAGCGCAAAGGCACTTACTGGCCGTTTGTGTGGGGCTTCATCTTCTTTGCGCTGTTCGCATTTTTTGTCGAACTCGTTCCCTACTTGCCCAGCTACGGCGGCTATGTGCGCTATGTGGTGGGCATCATCGTCACCGTGCTGATTGGACGACAGGCCATTGTGTCGCTGAACCGTTACTTAGAAAAGCAAAAACTAGCGGAGCAATTACCCGATGTGCAACGCCGTGAGGAGCTGAGCTACGATACCGCGCTGACCCGTCTATCCAAAGCAGTCTGCCCAGGATGCGAGCGGACGGTGGATTTGAAAAATCCAGACATCGACTTTTGCCCACACTGCGGCATCAGCCTGTTCGACCATTGCCAGCCTTGCAATGCTCGCAAAAGTGCATTTTCCAAGTTTTGCCATGCGTGCGGCACAACTGCCACAAATAAAATAGCGGCTTAGGCAATAAATACGTCGTCTACAGCCAAAAAAGATCCTAATTTTTAACCGACTCCCGCATCGTCACAAATTCCT
>JBEGUP010000156.1:0-4699 GCA_041178825.1 Pseudomonadota bacterium
GCGCCTACACCTGCTCCAGCAACAGTTGTTCCAGCTGCAATCGCTGCAACGCCTGCTCCTGCTGCGCCAGTGGCAGAACCCGCCAAAGCGGCTGCACCTGCTGCCGTAGCGTCTGCGCCCTCAGCGCCCTCAGCGCCTGCTGCTGCCCCAGCGGTTGCGCCATCCACGAGTGCATCAAACCGTGCAATTTCAACCACAAGTGCGATGCCAAATGCGGGTGTTACTACTGCTGCATCTGCCCCTGCCCCTTTGGGTTCAGGTGCGCCATCGTTAAGTGGTGCGTTGGCAAATCCATCGGGTTCGGGAAACCTTGGCATTCCCTCGGCAGGAAGCGGTTCAAATTATGTACCGGGTCGTCGTGGTGGTTGGGCTGCAGGTGAGCTTAAAGCTGCGTCGAACGCTTTGTTGAACCCCAACAAGCGCCCAGAGAAATACGAAGATGAATTTAAAAAAGCAGTTAAAGAAGATTGTTTAAAGCCAGCTAAAGATGCCGCTAGCAAAGAGACCAACAGAGGATTGCTGGCGTTGCCGCAGTTAATAAATCGTGTGGCAAGTGGCGATTGTCCAAATTAAACAGATAAACGAGGAACTGACATGAAAAACATCAAATCACTATTTACCGCAGTATTTATTTTGCTGACTAACCTAGCCTATGCGCAAACTGCAGCGCCCGCCACAGCTCCTGCAACAGCTCCTGCGACAGTAGCGTTGACCCCATCGCCAAGCCTTGCGCCGGCGGTAGAAAACCCCTATGGCTTAGCCGCTGTTTGGGGGCAGGGTGACTGGGTGGCGAAGACCACGCTGTTGTTACTTATCATCATGTCACTGGCTAGTTGGTATGTGTTGATCAGCAAACTATTGGCGCAAAAACGTATGCAGGCTATGGCCAAAGACGCCGAACTTGCTTTTTCAAAAGCTGACAATTTGCAGCATGGCGCTGATGCGATGGCTGCCGATAGCCCTTATCGATTCATCGTCGACTCATCCTTGGAGGCCGTGCAGCAGCACCCCAGCGTGGCAGGGCAGGTTGATTTAAACACTTGGGCAGCACAAAGTATTGAGCGTTCTGTGGCGACTGTGCAAGGCAATTCGCAGCAAGGTTTGGCTGTGTTGGCTACGGTTGGTTCTACCGCACCGTTTGTCGGTTTGTTCGGCACGGTTTGGGGGATCTACAACGCACTAGTGAAAATTGGCGCATCAGGTCAAGCGTCTATCGATAAAGTGGCTGGCCCCGTGGGTGAGGCCTTGATCATGACCGCGATTGGTTTGGCCGTCGCCGTGCCGGCAGTGCTGGGCTACAACTGGCTGGTGCGACGTAACAAAGTCGGCATGGACGGCGTGCGTGCTTTTGGCTCTAACTTGCATACCAATTTGTTGGTGCAAGCCGACAAGACCCGTGCGAAATAACTGAAATAGCGTCATGGCAATCACCTTCAACAAAAGCCGCAACGACGATGATGCGTTGATGGCTGAAATCAACACCACACCCTTGGTGGATGTGATGTTGGTGCTGCTGATTATTTTCTTGATCACGATTCCAGCGGTGACGACATCGATTCAAGTGAAGCTGCCAAAAGAAATGAATCAAATCAGAGAGACGCAAACAGAAAACGTCATCATTTCTGTCAATGAAGCAGGCAATGCGTATTGGTTCGATAGCAAGCTGAACTCTTTTCAAGATTTAAAAGGCAAACTCGTTGCGTTGAACAAGCCAATGGCTGACCTAGAAGTGCATATTCGTGGTGATGCAAACGCTAACTACGAAACGATTGGTCAAGTGGTTTACGCCTTGCAAGAAGCGGGCGTGGCGCGTATTGGCTTTATCACACAACCGCCTGCGAAAAACTAAGTTTCATAGCTACTACAGGCAAGAAAGCACTTTTATGGCAATGAATATCGGCTCATCAGAATCCATTCATGGCGATCCGGAAGTGATGATGGAGATGAATACCACACCGCTGATTGACGTGATGTTGGTGCTCTTGGTGATGCTCATCATCACCATCCCGATTCAGCTGCATTCGGTCAATGTGGATATGCCAGCGGCCAGTACAGCAAACCAAACTGAGCCCCCGAAAGCGATCACGATTGAAGTCAACGCCAACAGCCAAGTGGTGTGGGATGGGCAGGTTGTGCCAGATCGAACTACTTTAGAAGCCAAAATGCAAACGGAAGCGTTAAAAGGTGAAGCTCAGTCCGAAATTCATTTCATGCCGAATCGGGCTGCAAAGTATGACGTTGTGGCTGGTGTCATGGCTTCTGCTCAAAGGTTGGGGTTGCAGAAAATAGGCTTAGCCAATATTCCAGATTTCGCACCCCAAGCTAAAGCGCCGTAGTTTAAACAGCGTGATTTTCAAGCGCTCGCCGCACTGATAATCCCACCACCCAAACACACCTCTCCGTCATACAGCACGGCAGATTGCCCCGGTGTCACCGCCCACTGCGGCTGCGGAAATGTCAATTCAAATGTGTTTGCAGCAACGTCACTGTTCACCAGCTCGCAAGGCGAATCCGCCTGCCGATAACGCGTTTTTGAGTTGAGCAACCCATTAGTTGGCGCTTGCCCCGCCACCCAGCTCAAGTTATCCGCCGTCAGCGCATGCGACTGAAGCCACGGGTGGTCGTGCCCTTGCACCACCCACAGCGTGTTTTTCTCCATGTCTTTTCGGGCTACAAACCATGGCGTATGCTCACCCACGCCGCGCTGCCCAAGGGCTTGAATGGCTTTGAGCTCAGCGCCTTTGGCCTTCACGCCGCCAATGCCCAGGCCTTGGCGTTGCCCCAATGTGTAAAAACTCAAGCCTTGGTGTTTACCCAACACGCGGCCCTCGGCGTTTTTGATAGGGCCAGGTTCTTTGGCGATGTAGCGGTTCAAAAAGTCACGGAAAGGGCGTTCGCCAATAAAGCAAATACCCGTTGAGTCCTTCTTTTTGGCGTTGGGCAGGCCAATCTCATCAGCAATGCGGCGCACTTCGGTTTTTTGTAGTTCTCCGACCGGAAACAAAGTTTTGGACAACTGCGCCTGATTGAGTCGGTGCAAAAAGTAGCTTTGATCCTTGCTGGCATCTAAACCTTTGAGGAGTTCGTATTTCTGCGACGCTTCATTCAAACGCACCCGTGCGTAGTGGCCAGTGGCGATTTTGTCGGCTCCCAGTCGCATGGCGTGGTCTAAAAATGCTTTGAATTTGATCTCGGCATTGCACAGCACATCGGGGTTGGGGGTGCGGCCCGCTTGGTATTCGCGCAAAAACTCTGCAAACACACGGTCTTTGTATTCGTTGGCGAAATTGACGTGTTCGATTTCAATGCCAATCACGTCTGCTACGGCAGCAGCGTCTATGAAGTCTTGGTTGGATGAGCAAAACTCCGAATCGTCATCGTCTTCCCAGTTTTTCATGAAGATGCCGACAACGTCATAGCCCTGCTGTTTTAATAAATACGCAGTCACGGCCGAGTCCACACCGCCGCTCAAACCGACCACCACACGGCAGCCTGCGCTTGTTTTTTGCTGGTCTGAAGCTAAAAATGTTAAATCTGATGACATATATGCGATTATCTCAGCATGGAACTGCGTCAACTTCGTTATTTTGTCCGAGTGCTGGAATTGGGCAGCATCAGCCGCGCCGCGCTTGATTTGGAACTGGTGCAATCGGCGCTGAGCCAGCAAATCAGCCGTTTGGAGAGCGAATTATCCACGCGCCTGTTGCAGCGCACCAGTAAAGGCGTGGTGGCGACAGAGGCAGGCATGGCGTTTTTCCGCGAAGCACAGCTTACTTTGCGCCATGCCGACCAAGCCGTGCGGGCGGCGCAATTGTCGCGTTTGACAGGTGCCGTCAGCGTGGGACTGGCGTCCACCACGGCTGCAGTTCTAGGTTTGCCCCTCATACGCGCCATGCGCGAGCGCTACCCCGATGTGCGGCTGCATATGGTTGAAGGCATGTCTGGACACCTGACCAGCATGCTGAACTCGCGTCAGTTGGATTTAACGATTTTGTTCGACACCCAAGCCGCACGGCGCTGGAGTGTGCTGCCACTGGTGGAAGAAAAGCTGTTTTTGATTCAAGCAAGGTCGGTCGAGGCTGGAGCAGCAAAACCAGCTGTCAAAACCCAAATGACCGATTTGAAAGAGATGCCATTGATTCTGCCGACAGGTGCACATGGCTTGCGCAGCACTTTGGACGCCGCTTTTGTACGAGCCAAGTTCAAACCGCAATTGGCAGCTGAAATTGACTCTTTGGCGATGACCATGGCGGCAGTTGAAGCTGGTTTGGGTAGTACCGTACAACCCTGGGCAGCATTGGCTGGATTGCCTAATGCGGCCAAGCGCTTCACTTGGGCGGAGATTGCTGATACCCAAGTGCGCCGCGTCAACGCCATTTGCAGCTTGTCCGACGATGAATTGTCTCCCGCCGCTTTGGCTGCCCGCGTGGTGTTGGCAGATTGCGCACGCGAATTGGTCACATCCAAGCAATGGCTTGGCGTGAAGTTGATTTAGCAGTGTTTAGCTGTGAATCTTAGCCATCACGATTTGTGATGCCCCTATCGCTTTGCTGGTCTAGCTTAAGCCGCTGCGTGTGGTTAAAGTCATCGCCATGTTAGACGTTTTAATCATTGGTGGTGGCAACGCGGCGCTCTGTGCAGCCTTGATGGCGCGGGAGGCGGGCGCGAGCGTATTGGTGCTCGAAGCAGCACCCAAACT
>JBEGUP010000157.1:0-4698 GCA_041178825.1 Pseudomonadota bacterium
GATGTGTTGACATATAGCGAAGTCGCACTGATGGCCTGCCGTGGCGTACGCTACCACCCATGACGCTGAACTGTATGGCGGTTCGGCTTTTTGCAATCTTTTTTGAGTGAAGACAAGGGCTTAGACTTGCATCTTCCGGCGATAGGGCAGCGCACTCCCCTTGGTTAGAGGCACTGTAGTTATCTTTGATACAGCCCAACCCCATGGGGTGATTCAACGTCGAGTTACCGAAGACCATGGATTCAAAGCATCTGATTTTCCGCCAGAGCTGGATTGCAGCAAAGTATTTTTGACATAGGAGCTGCCGATTGACAATGCCCATGTTGCATATGCGCTTGGTATCAGCTTTCAATAAAGTTTGGTAGTTAATCTCAATTAAATTTGAAACAAACATAAAGAGTAGTGAGGCGTTTACTACTTAAATTATTTGCAATAGTAGCTCGAAAATCTCAGAATTTATCCCTGAGATAGTTGCACTCAGAGGTACGTTTTCTCAGATTTTAATTGTTCAGATTAATCGATTTTCACGACTTTAAAAGGTGAGGCATAAAATCTTCATTTTTCGTAAACCCGCATAAATACTAGCGGCGTGTTTACGACTTTAATAACTTGTTTACGACTTTAATTATCTAGAATAGTTGCCAACGCATTGCAAATTGAATTTACTCCACCGTAACACTTTTCGCTAAGTTGCGCGGTTTGTCCACATCCGTCCCCTTCGCCAGCGCAGTGTGATACGCCAACAATTGCAAAGGCACGACGTGCAACAACGGGCTGAGTGCACCGTAGTTTTCAGGCATGTGGATCACGTGCAGACCATCGCCGCTTTCGATTTTGGTATCAGCATCGGCCAGCACATACAACACACCACCCCGTGCACGGACTTCGTGCATATTGCTTTTTAATTTTTCTAAAAGCACATCATTTGGTGCAACAGTGACAACGGGCATTTCGCTGGTGACCAACGCCAAAGGACCGTGTTTTAACTCGCCTGCGGCGTAGGCTTCGGCGTGGATGTAGGTGATTTCTTTGAGCTTCAAAGCGCCTTCAAGTGCAATCGGGTAATGCATACCGCGCCCTAGGAACAGTGCATTTTCACGTTTTGCAAAGTCTTCCGCCCAGCTGATGATTTGTGGCTCTAGCGCCAGCACAGCTTGTACGGCCGCAGGCAGGTGACGCATGGCGACCAAATGCGCGGCTTCTTGTGCGTCAGTCAAGCGACCCTTGCTTTGTGCCAATGCCAAGGTAAGCAAAAACAAGCCCGCCAGTTGCGTGGTGAAAGCTTTGGTCGAGGCCACACCGATTTCAACACCGGCGCGGGTGATGTAAGCCAGTGAACACTCACGCACCATAGCGCTGGTGGCGACATTGCAAATCGTCAGCGTGTGCTTCATACCTAGAGACTGCGCATGACGTAGCGCTGCCAAAGTGTCCGCTGTTTCGCCCGATTGGGTGATGGTGACGACCAAGGTGTTGGCATCGGGCACAGAATCCCGATAGCGGTATTCACTGGCAACTTCAACTTGGGTTGGAATTTGCGCAATGCTCTCTAACCAATACTTGGCAGTGCAACCGCTGTAGTAGCTGGTACCGCAGGCAAGAATGAGTACTTTATCGATTTTTTTAAACACTGCATGGGCGTTTTCGCCCGATTTGTGTGCCATCAGCGCATCAAACAGCTCAGGTGCTATAGCGTCAACACCCTGCAAGGTGTCGGCAATGGCTCTGGGTTGCTCAAAAATTTCTTTTTGCATGTAATGGCTGTATGGCCCAAGTTCGGCTGCGCCGCTGTGCGCTTGGACGGTTTTAACAACGCGCTCTTGCGGGCTCAAGGGCATGTAAGCTTTGTCTAAAATCCAATACTTACCCAGTTGCAAATCAACGATGTCACCTTCTTCTAAGTAGACAATTTGATCTGTGACGCCTGCCAGAGCCATGGCATCACTGGCCAAATAATTAGCGTTATCCGCTTTACCAACACCCAAAATCAGCGGAGAGCCAGCGCGTGCACCAATGATGCGGTGCGGCTCGTCTTTGCAAAAAACCGCAATAGCATACGCACCGTGCAATTGTGGCAATGCGATTTCAACAGCTTCTAGCAAATCGCCGTTGTACAGACTATCAATCAAATGGGCAATCACTTCGGTGTCGGTTTGGCTAACAAAGACATAGCCTTTGGCACGCAACGCAGCACGCAATTCATCATGGTTTTCAATGATGCCGTTATGCACCAAAGCGATTTTTCCTGCTTTGGCTGAACTGTCTGCCGCGCTTTCACTTGGACCAAAACTGAAATGCGGGTGCGCATTACCCTCACTGGGCACGCCATGCGTCGCCCAGCGTGTATGTGCAATGCCTGTGTGACCTTCAAATTTTTCTGCGGCTATCTGCTCTTGGAGTTCTGACACGCGGGCCGTACTGCGGGCACGTTTCAAACCACCCGCATGCACAGCAACGCCGCAAGAGTCATAACCTCGGTATTCCAACCTTGCCAAACCTTGCACCAAGACTGGAACAACATCTTTTGTAGATACCGCTGCAACAATGCCACACATAAGCAACCTCTTTGAATTGATTTAGATTGAGCGTCATATTACGACCATTGAAAAATAATTAATCATCATATTTTTAGTAAATTTGAAATAAAATTACACGCATACATAAAATTGTTATTAAATTTCAAATAAACTACTTTTATGAATGAAATAGTATTAAAAAATGCAATCGACAGCATCGACATCAAGCTTCTAGATTTGCTGCAAACCGATGCGAGCATGAGCAACCAAAGTCTTGCAGAAAAAGTGCACATTTCACCGCCCACCTGCTTACGCCGCGTGAAAGCTTTGCGCGATAACGGCTTGATTGAACGAGAGATTGCTATTCTGAACACAGACAAACTGTCTGCGATTCAGGGGCACGGTCTGACCGCTTTGATTGAAATCACCCTAGATCGCCAAGGCGCAGAGTATCTTGAAGCCTTTGAAGCGAAAGTGATTCAAGACCGTGCTGTTCAGCAGTGCTACCGCGTCTCTCCAGGGCCAGATTTTTGCTTGGTGATTTACTGTGCAGACATGCCCGCCTATTTGGCATTGGCAAATCGATTGTTCACACAGGATGCTAATGTTCGCAATGTGAAGGCCTTCTTTAGCATCAAGCGCGCTAAATTTCAGATAAAAATAGACTTAAAAACGTAAAAAACCGACCAAATATGCATCCAGCCAGCGTATTTACTGCCTAAGCAGCTATAAAAAATATAGCAAAAAAAATACGAAAATAGGGCAAAAACTTGCGCTTCTGCCCTATTTTCTAAACCCTAGTCTGTAAGGGTTGTCTACCTTAATTAGCGACCAACAGGTAGTTGACCACCTTTGCCAAGACCACCTTTAACTTCTTGTGCTTTGTACTGACGCAAAGAAATCACCATGCCGTTGTAGGCATCCATAAAGGCCGCAGCAATCACTTTACCCTGTGGGGTGTTGGTATATGCACCCAAACCACCCGCACCAGCAGTACCAAACAATGCACCAAAACCACCGAAATCTGTTTTAGAAGCTGAGCCTTCAGAAGCTGCGATTTGCACACTTGAGCGGTTGTCAATCATGGTTAATAAGACACTCGCCTCGCGTGTTTTTGTAGCACCGCCGACCATAGCCAAAGCACGGCCAGCGCCGCCACCAATCAAACCACCCAGCAACATACCTGCACCGCCTGTATCATTGGCGCTGAAAGTAATATCAGGTGAAAGACCAAAATCAGACGAGACCATTTGGCCTTTGCCGAAGTTACTTCCTGAACGCATTTCGCCCGAATTTTGTAATGCGCGCTCGCGATTCATAGCGGCCATGCCAGAAGCGCCACGCTCCACAACTACGAAGCAATTAGATTGCTGAATCATCAAACGTAGCAATCCAGCTGTTGGTGGCAAACGATATTCGTTGCGAAGTGTGTAATACCATGGTGCATCCACATTCTCAATCAAAGAAACTGTACCTAAAGGGGCTGCGCAACGCTCTAAAGCAGAGTTTGCACCAGCAGTGGTGCTACCTGCCGCACTACCTGTTGCCACAGTTTTAGCAGCAGGGTCGCCCATTTGGATTGGAGGCGATTGACAAGCGGATAAGAACCCAAGCGCGGCAATAGCTACAGATAATTTTAAGAATTTCATGCTTTTCCTCGTAAGTAAGTTAGTACATTTGTGAATTTACCATGCATTTAGCGCTACTTCCAGCCATTAACAATTAAAATCAAGGGTTTATACCCAAAGGTACAGGCCTTTTTGGCACTTGTAAGTTTTTAATGTCAGATTCATCACACAACCTTGCCCCCACAGCCCCTCAAGCCGCAACCGAAATGCGTGATGAGAATCAATTGATTGCCGAACGCCGCGAAAAGCTCAAAGCCATTCGTCAAGCACAGGCTGATGGCAAAGGCGTTGCTTTCCCCAACGACTTCAAGCCGCAAGACCGCGCTATCCAACTGATTTCCAGTTACGACGGTGAAGCCAAGGATGAGTTAGACCCACAAAAAATCGTTGCCAGCGTGGCTGGGCGCATGATGCTCAAGCGCGTCATGGGGAAGGCCAGCTTTGCGACGCTGCAAGACAGCACAGGCAAGATTCAGATTTATGTGACCAATGAAGGTGTGGGTGAAGAACTGCACAGCAGCTTTAAGCACTGGGATTTAGGTGACATCGTGGCC
>JBEGUP010000158.1:0-4697 GCA_041178825.1 Pseudomonadota bacterium
CCGTGGTGGTCTGTGCCTTGGATGTTGACAACTTTACCGAAGCCGCGCTGCCATTTGGTGATGTGATAGGCCACGTCGGGAACGAAATACGTGTATTGCGGTGTTGCGCCCTCGTCACCCACGGGTGACGATTTCCTCATAACGCGGTCTTTGTCATCGCCGTAATCGGTCGATTTCAGCCACAGCGCACCGTCTTGCTCATAGGTTTTGCCAGCGGCTTGCAGCATCTGTACCGCCTTGTCGACCAAACCGTCGGAATAAAGGCTAGATTCTAGGTAATAGTTGTCAAATTTGACCGAAAACGCCTGTAAATCCAGATCCTGCTCGCGGCGCAAATAGGCCACGGCAAATTCCCGTATAGACGCTAAATCATCCAAATCGCCCGATGCCGTGGTGCTGCGGTCATCTGCGGAGACGGTCTTTTTTGCTATAAAATCAGTAGCTATATCGGCAATATAATCGCCGGCATAAGATGACTCTGGCCATTCTGCATCACCCGGCTTGAAGCCTTTGCCGCGCAACTGGGTGCTATTGGTCAGCGTGCTAATTTGCACACCCGCGTCGTTGTAATAAAACTCGCGATAGACGTCCCAGCCTTGGGTTTGGTATAAGTTGCAAATCGTGTCGCCTAAAGCAGCTTGCCGACCATGGCCAACGTGCAAAGGGCCGGTCGGATTGGCAGAGACAAACTCCACCATCATCTTTTTACCCAAACTTGGCTGGTCGCCAAAGTGGGTGGACGCGCTCAACACTTCGCGAATAACCTGCTGTTTGGCTTCAGGCTTGAGGCGAATGTTCAAAAACCCCGGGCCGGCGATATCGATAGATTCAACCCATTGCGTAAACGACTTTGTTTTTTGTAGCGCGTCACGCAATGTTTCTGCTACCTGGCGAGGGTTTTTGCCCAGCGGTTTGGCCAGTTGCATGGCCGCAGTAGAAGCAAAGTCGCCATGGGAGGCGACTTTGGGGGACTCAAAAGCAGCTTTGGCAGCCGCTCCGGTGAGTAAATTGTCTAGCTCGCCAGCCAAGGCTACGAGCAATTCGTGTTTTAAAGAAAGCATCCGAGGATTTTAAGGCTCTATTGGCGAGCGAACGATTCGTTAAAACGGAATATCGTCGTCCATGTCGTCGAAATTGCTAGCCGGCTTAGCAGCTGCGGGACGCTGCGCTGGCGCTGATGGTGCACGCGGAGCACTGGCAGGTCTAGCATTTGAGCTAGCAGCATATCCGCCACCACCTTCATCTCCACCTGGCGCACCCATACCTTCACGGCCACCCAAAAGCTGCATTTCTGTCGCGATGATGTCGCAGGTATTCTGCTCATGCCCGTCTTTGTTAGTGAATTTGCCGTATTTCAAACGACCTTCAACATACAGCGGACGGCCTTTTTTGACGTATTCACCGACTATTTCGGCCAATTTGTCATAAAAAGTGACGCGATGCCACTCAGTCGTTTCAATGTTTTCCCCTGTGTTTTTGTCTTTACGACGGCTAGAAGTCGCGATGCTGATGTTGGCGACAGCTTGACCAGAAGGCAAATAGCGAATTTCTGGGTCACGGCCACAGTTGCCGACGAGGATGACTTTGTTGACGGATGCCATGCGGGAATCTCCAAATAGGGATCAAGTTCTAAGAATTTGACCATTATCGTACATGAAAAATCAAAAAATCATCGATTTGCGAACTTTAGATTACTTGATTTCATTCCTACTTCCATACACACTAGGTAACATTGTGTTTACATATTTTTGAAGTAGATATTTATAAATTTTTTATTTCTTGAAATTTATATTCTGTTAATCATGTATGAATAATCATTACGCATCAACTGCGCACAGCGAGGCCGAATTATTATGGATGGAGGCTGAATCACTAAAGCCAGTAAAAGAATTGGCCGTGAGTTCTAAACCATCAGCAATATTTTTGGTTGCTGTAGTTCTAGGCATCATGTACCCCTATGTTAATTCTAAGTTATGGTTGGCATGGGTAGTCATACATTGCTTATGTTTGACGTTGCGAATAGCATATATTTCCTATATAAAAAGTGGCAAAGCAGAAAAATCTAGCCGGTATCACTTTAATAATTTGGTAATTATTGGCATTATTGCAATGACGTGGGGCTCAACGGCTTATCCACTTATTGCCGGTGAACGCTCCAAAATGGAAATTCTCATTTTGAATCTTGTATTTATATATGGTATTTCTGGTTCCATCACTCTTTCGCAAAATCTAAAAACTTGGAGTATTTTTTTAATTTGCTACGGTACTGGGTTACTTGGTGCAGTGCTTGGAACCATGTTATTCACAACGCAAAGTAACCAGGTTATTGATAACTTGGTTATGTCAGTTTTTATGCTTTTGTTTTTGTTGATGCTTAACAAGTTTGCCGCCGAAGCTAATAAATCGCATATGAGGAGTTTGTCGCTTCAATACAAAAATAAAGAATTGATTGAATCGTTAATGATAGAGAAGCAGACCGCCATTAATGCTGTTGATGTCAAAAATCGCATCATGGCCAGCGCGACGCATGACATGAGACAGCCTATTTTGGCTTTAGATTTGTACACAGACATGTTAATTAGTGCGCCTGAAAGTTTGCACAAACTTGTGCCTAAAATTTCAGAAGCAACCAAGTCTGTCATCACCATGTTTGATGCCATGTTTGATTTAGCACGCATGTCTATGAATCAATTGTTGCCAGTGAAAATCAAATTCAATCTAAGAGACATTATTGTTGCTTTAGACCAGCAATATAAACCTATTGCGAAAAATAAAGGATTGCAATTTCGGGTGCAATACAAAAATACAGACCGAGACATAGTTGATGACCCTATCTTATTGCGAAGAATCATCAGTAATCTAATTTCCAATGCCATTAAATATACAAATACAGGTGGTATTTTGCTTGTTTGTCGTGATTGCGACAAATATGGTTTTCGGGTTGAGGTTTGGGATACAGGTGTCGGGATTTCGCCTTCTATGCAAGAGGCTGTTTTTTCTGAGTTTTACAAAAATCCTGAAAACACTGGTACCAGCGAAGGCTTTGGGCTTGGTCTGGCCATCGTTGCGCAATTATGTGTTTTGCTGGAGCACAAGTTAACGATGAAGTCACGCCGAGGTCATGGAACTGTTGTTTCGATCCGCTTATCGAATGCTCTTTTGCCCGAGTAATTGGGGCTAATGCTTGAATCGTGGGCTGAAATTAGTTAAAGAATAGCGCAAACACGGATAGAGGTTTATCATGGAGGGTTGTCTTTTTGACGCTCTTTAGCGATTTTTTTGTGAATTCATCTACCGACTCGACCACCGTTACCGCATCCATTGCTAGTTTCGAAGCTGCTTTCGAGAAAGAAAAAGCGGCTAATGACGTAAATACTCAAAATGGCCGCTACTTGGCGCAAGCCTTGGCTGCTCAAAAAATCAGCATTCGGGGGGCGCGAACCCACAATTTGAAGAATGTCGATATTGATATCCCTCGCAACCAGCTGGTTGTCATCACCGGGTTGAGCGGCTCGGGCAAGTCGAGTCTGGCGTTTGACACGCTGTACGCGGAGGGGCAGCGCCGCTATGTGGAGAGCTTGTCTACCTACGCGCGGCAGTTTTTGCAGTTGATGGACAAGCCGGATGTGGATGTGATTGAGGGCTTAAGTCCCGCCATCTCCATCGAGCAAAAAGCCACCAGCCACAACCCGCGCTCCACCGTGGGCACGGTGACGGAAATCCATGATTACCTGCGCTTATTGTTCGCCCGTGCTGGCACACCATTCTGCCCGACGCATAATTTAGCCCTGCAATCGCAAACCGTGAGCCAGATGGTGGATGCCGTGCTGGCGCTGCCTGAAGACACCAAGCTGATGATCCTCGCCCCGTTGGCGCGTGAGAAAAAGGGCGAATTTTTAGACGTTCTCGCTGCAATGCAGGCGCAAGGTTATGTGCGTTTCCGCGTTGATGGGCAAGCTTATGAGTTTGACGACTTGCCTAAGCTCAAAAAGACCGAAAAGCACGATATCGATGTGGTGATTGACCGCCTGAAAGTGCGCGAAGACCTGAAGCAACGCCTAGCTGAGAGCTTTGAAGCCGCGTTGAAACTTGCCGATGGTAGGGCGATTGCGCAGGAAATGGATGGCGGAAAAGAACATTTGTTCAACGCCAAATTCTCCTGCCCCGTTTGCACCTACTCCATCAGCGAGCTAGAGCCGCGCCTGTTTTCGTTCAACTCCCCCGTGGGAGCGTGCCCGAGCTGCGACGGTTTGGGACACATGGAGTTCTTCGACCCAGCGCGGGTGGTGGCATTTCCGAGTTTGAGCCTGGCCAGCGGCGCGATCAAAAGCTGGGACAGACGCAACGGCTATTACTTTGCGTTGTTAGAAAGTTTGGCGAAGCACTATAAATTTGATATCGAACAACCTTTTGAAAACCTGCCTGAGAGCGTGCAAAACGCTGTCTTGCACGGTTCGGGTGAAGAGGAAATTAAGTTCAGCTACGTTATGGATTCAGGCAGCTTTGAGGGTAAAAAGCTCACCAAAAAGCACCCGTTTGAAGGCATCATCCCTAACATGCAGCGACGCTACCGCGAGACGGAATCAAGCACCGTGCGCGAAGAGTTGTCGCGCTACCGGGGCTCGCAGCCTTGCACGGGGTGCCACGGCTCACGCCTGCGGCTTGAGGCGCGGCACGTCAAAATTGGTGAGGGAGAT
>JBEGUP010000159.1:0-4676 GCA_041178825.1 Pseudomonadota bacterium
AAACATCAGAAAGCTTTAATCAAGGCATTCAAAAACCTTGCAAAGACTGAGAATACTCAAATAATATTAACTACACATAGCCCGTCAATAGTAAAGCTTTTGAACTTTGAAGATATCAAACTTATTAAAGATGAACCTATAAAAGAGATTCTTAATGTGGATGAAAATGAATTACCTTATCCATCTTTAAATGAAGTAAATTATTTGGCTTTTGGTGAATCTGATGATGAGTATCACAATGAACTATATGGATATATTGAAAGTGAAGAAAAACTGCCAGACTACAAAAATGGTAAGGTTCAAATTCCATACAAGAAACTGAAAGGCGCTGTCCTTGTTGATACGCAAATAATCCTTAGTGAATATATTCGTCATCAAATACATCATCCTGAGAATACTCATAATGTTCGATATACAAATGATCAACTGCAGGAATCAATTGGTCATATGAGAACGTTTGTTCAAACATTGGTTTGATAAAACTTTCAAACCTAAAAATTAGCAACAAATACGTCTCTAGCTGGCGTGTTTGTTGCCTAAGCAGCTATCAAATAAATAGCAAATTAAAGCACTTCACTCGCAAAATCCGCCAACCGTGACCGCTCGCCACGCGCCAGCGTGATGTGCCCACCATGCGGCCAGCCTTTGAACTTGTCGACAGCGTAGGTCATGCCTGAGGAGCCTTCGGTCAAATACGGGGTGTCAATCTGCGCTAAATTGCCCATGCAGACGATTTTGGTGCCTGGCCCTGCGCGGGTGATGAGGGTTTTCATCTGCTTAGGCGTCAAGTTTTGGGCTTCGTCGATGATGACGTATTTGTTCAAAAACGTGCGACCGCGCATGAAGTTCATGCTTTTCACCTTGATGCGGCTGCGAATCAGCTCATTCGTGGCGGCGCGGCCCCATTCGCCGGCTGTGGTTTCGGTTTTGGCGAGAACTTCTAAGTTGTCGTCCATCGCGCCCATCCATGGGCCCATTTTTTCTTCTTCTGTGCCGGGTAAAAAGCCAATGTCTTCACCCACGCTGACCGTCGCACGGGTCATGATGATCTCGGTGTAGCGTCTGTCGTCCAACACTTGCGTCAAACCGCAGGCCAATGCCATCAAGGTTTTACCAGTGCCAGCCGTGCCGGCGAGGGTGACGAAATCGACTTCCGGATCCATGAGCAGGTTCATGGCAAAATTTTGCTCGCGGTTGCGTGCTGCAACGCCCCAAACGACGTTTTTCAGGTGTTTGTAATCTTTCAGCGTCTTCAGAACCACAGTTTGGTCACGCACTTCGACCACGCGGGCGTACAAGCTTGGCTCTCCCGCCGCTTCAAAGTAAACGAACTGGTTGACCAGCATTTCTTGAACAAGTGGGCCAGACAAGCGGTAAAACGTGGCATGTCCTTCTTGCCAGCTTTCGACTTTTTTAGCTTGTTTTGTCCAAAAATCAGCGGGCAGAGCTAAAGCGCCAGAGTAGAGTAAATCGCCATCTTCCAGCGTTTTGTCGTTTTGGTAATCGTCTGCCGACAATCCCAAAGCCCGCGCTTTGACACGCATATTGATGTCTTTGGACACCAAAACGACTTCTTTGTCAGCACCGTCTTTGCTTGAATTTAGTTTACGTAAAGCTTCAACAACGCCCAAAATTTGGTTGTCCGCCTTGCCCTGCGGCAGGCTAGATGGCAAGCTGTAGTCCAACACTTGGGTTTGGAAGAACAGGCGACCTTTGGCTTCGCGGTGGCCAGTGGCGTCCAAACGCAGACCTTGTGTCATGTCTGCGTCTTTTGCTGCGGCCAGTGAATCTAGCGAGCGGCTGGTTTGGCGGGCGTTGCGTGCCACTTCCGTCATGCCTTTTTTGTGACCATCCAGCTCTTCCAGCACGATCATGGGCAGGTAAATGTCGTGTTCTTCAAAGCGGAACAGGCACATCGGGTCGTGCATTAACACATTGGTGTCTAAAACAAAGAGTTTTGCGGGGCCGTTTGACTTGGCACGCTTGGTTTTAGCGGCGTTTGCCAGGCTTGTTGCCACCTGTACAGGCGTATTTGTAACTACTTTTTGATAGTTAGGTAGAGAATCCGTGGTTGGCGCTGTTATGTTTTTATTGCTATTTTTTTGATAGCTGCTTAGGCTGGTATCTTGACGGCTAGTGGCCGATTTAGCACCTGTATTTTCAGAGTATTTTGCTTTCGCTGCTGGTTTTTCTTGTCTTTCTGCTTTTGGCTGCTCAGCTTGATTCATTGCAAATTTGCTAGTTGCTAAAAGGGATGCGCGCTTGGTCGGTGCTGGAGGTAATGGCATAAAATTTTGAAAACCCTAGTTAATAAAACAACAAAGTAAATAACTTCAAAGATCAGCTAAAAAACAAAAAAGCCGCCTAGTTGCCAAGGCGGCTTTGTTTGGGGGAATTGGTAGGTCTGGCAAGTTTGTTGTCAAATGCATATATTCATTATGCACATTCAAATGACAGGCTTACGACTAAGCTGCTAATTTTTCTTTTTCTTTTGTTAATTTGTTCAAAGCTTTAACCGCTTTGAGTACATCATCCACGTGACCAGGCACTTTCAAACCGCGCCATTCTTCCACCAAAATGCCATCAGGGCCAATCAAAAAGGTGCTGCGCTCGATGCCTTTGACCTTTTTGCCGTACATGATTTTGTTTTTAACCACACCAAACATGTGGCACATTTTTTCCTCTGTGTCTGCAATCAGCTCAAACGGTAATTCAAGCTTCAGTTTGAAGTCATTGTGAGAAGTCATGTTGTCGCGTGACACACCGAAAACAGTTGCGCCAGCCTTGACAAAGTCTTTGTTTTTGTCACGGAATTGCATCGCCTCTGTCGTACAACCAGGTGTGTTGTCCTTCGGGTAGAAAAACAAAACGATGGTGGTGCCGAGGTGAGAGGTGTTGGTTACTTTGACACCGCTTGTAGCAATTGATTCAAATTCAGGGAGGAGTTTATTAACAACGATCGCCATATAAGTATTAAATCTCGCAGTGTTTCAAGGCTAGAGCAGCAACCCTCTATTTTAGCCTAGAAATGCTGTGACTAGACGTAACGTTCCCGTCCGTTGAGCCTCAATTCACCGAAGATGTTGCTTGTTCTAGCACTAAGGCGACAACGACGCGGCGGCCTTCACCTGCCAAAATGTTGTAAGTGCGGCAAGCTGCGCCCGTATCCATGGTTTCCAAGCCTATGCGTTTGGCCATCAAAGGCTGTAACCAAGCGGCTGGTGGGAAACGAATGCGCGAACCTGATCCGAAAATGATGAGTTCGGCATCAAATTCAGCCAATTGTGCAAAATGTGCTTCTGTCAGGTCTTCATAGCTGTTGCATTGCCAGTTGATGCGTTGACCTTTTGAGCCCAAAATCACGCTGTGGTTGATTTTTTCACCCTGCACGCCAACCCAGCCCGGGCCGTAGCCTTGAATGGTTTGGACGTCAAAATTGTCTGCTTCTAATTTCATACCAACATTCTAATTGGGTGATTTCTTGCGCTAGTTTGCTGCAGTGCACTATTTTGGGCTAATTTGGTCGAAAAGTGTGGTCAAATTGAGAGTTAAATTAGTTCTTATTCGTTCTAAACTTTACCTAAATTCAATAGCTGGAGAAATTGTGAAAACAATTCAAAAATCGGCCAAACTGGCAAACGTTCTGTATGACATACGCGGTCCTATCATGGACGCCGCGCGTCAAATGGAGGACGAAGGCCAGAAAATCATCAAACTCAACCTCGGCAACCTCGCCGTGTTTGGCTTTGACGCGCCCGAGGAAATCCAGCAGGACATGATCCGCAACCTGCCCAATTCGGCGGGTTATTCGGACAGCAAGGGCATCTTCGCCGCGCGCAAGGCGGTCATGCACTACACCCAGCAGAAGAAAATCAAGGGCGTAACCCTTGACGACATTGTTGTGGGCAACGGGGTTTCAGAACTGATTGTGATGAGCATGCAGGGCCTGTTGAACAACGGCGATGAAGTGTTGGTGCCAGCGTTTTCATTCTTCGCGACCGCTGGCTGTGTCGCGCGCGTGGGCGCGCCCTTGCTGGGCTGCCATTTGAGCAAGCTGTTTGATAAATTCCAGCAGTGCTTGTTTTGCTATGTCCACTGCCCGACCAAAAAGCGAAAACTCTTGGGTCACATTGGATAGTTTTTGTTCGTTAAGTTCTCTGGCACGGTTTTTAAGATGTGCCAGTTTACCAGGCTCCTGACGATATTGATTTTCTAGTCCTACCACTTCCTCGGCATACCTTAAGCGCTCCTCCAAAGCAGCGCGATCGCGCTCGGCTTTAGCGTCAAAAAAGTTAGTTGTAAATTGATTAAAAAAGCCACCTGTGGCGGACACAAAACTATCCTGTACAGTCTGGCTCAAAGTTTTAAATTGCTGGTTAATCCCTTCCAAATTTACCGCGTTTAACTCTTTAGCAGCTTGAGTGAGGCGATTTAAAGTTTGGGGGTCGCCTTTATACTGCTTTTCAAGTTCAATTAGTTCTCTTTCAAACCGCAATTTTTCCTGGGCGATCGCGCTTTCTTTTTTGAGTTTTTCTGCCCCAAAATTCAAGCCAAAACGCGAAATAAAACCAGCCTTTTTATCATCGATGCCGCTCTGGTAACTTAAGAGCTTTTGCTCAAGGTCAAATTCTTCTAAAAGCGAGTCAGTATCTATGTTTTCTTTATTAACCTTCGAC
>JBEGUP010000160.1:0-7773 GCA_041178825.1 Pseudomonadota bacterium
GCCACGCGTCACTTGGCTATCGGGCAATCTTTTTGCCGCTTGTGCGGGCGGCGCTGGCAAAAGCGTGGTCGGTATGCCGCAATGCTCCTTGCTGGGCTCAATCATCAAACCCATTGCGAAACTGTTGGCAGTGGCAAAGAGTGCACAAAGACTAGTAATGACACATAAAGTAGATGTTGCAATGAATGGCGGCATAAGAGGAAATTTGCGAAATATGTGGAATGGATAGGATGACTGGAATTGGTGATTGAGGGCTTATTTAAGTGCTTAGGTTTTCAAACAAGTAGTCCTCAGCATGTCACCCTTCTTACAGAAATCGTCCAAAAGCGGTAATATTTCGCTTGTCAATTGAGTAAATTTGCGAATAATCAACCAGTTACAACTTTAGTTACAATTTTATGCAAACCCTAGCAGTCAAAAAACAAATCACTTACATCTGCCTATTTTTGTGCAGTTGCGTACTGCCCCAAGTTTTTGCGCAATCTCAAGCTAACACCAGTACTGCTAAGCCTGGAGCAGCGTCTGTCAAAAGCAAAGCTGAAAATTTTCCAAAACAAATTCAGGTTGAAGGCGTTAAGCTGAGCTTGAATGGGTTGGGTACACGCTACAAAGCTATTTTTAAAGTGTACGACATGGGTTTGTACGCAACAACAAAGACATCCACGTTGCAAGATTTGATAGCGGCACCTGGCCCTAAAAAGCTGCACTTTGTCGCACTGCGCGAACTACCAGGAACAGACTTGGGCATGCTTTTTTTGCGCGGCATGCGTGAAAACTCATCGCCAGAATTGAACACAAAATACGCCGCATCTGCCAACAGGTTGGTCGAGATTTTTTCAGGCAAAAGCAAGCTCTTGTCAGATGAAAGTTTTTCTATTGAATTTGTACCAGGAAAAGGCACAACCTTTTACATCATGGACAAGCCGCAGGGCACTGCCGTGGGTGATGCCGAGTTTTTTGCAATGATTTTACGTATCTGGTTAGGCCCAGTGCCTGCGGATTACAAGCTGAAAGACGCGCTCTTGAACGCATCTTCTTAAAAAACTTTAGCCTTGAACTCTTGGGGCTAAATGCCTAGTGCCTTACGCAGTTCGCGCCCTGTAAATCGCTGGCCCTTGGTATGTGTTGCAATCAGCTTACACATCGTCGCGTTGCAAGGGGCTGGCGTTCCTGCTTGATGAGCTAATCGCACCACTGCGCCGCATAAATCATCCACCTCCGTCGTTCGGCCATGCTGTATGTCGTCCCACATAGACGATCTGGCACTGGCGTCCATGCGCAGCATTTTCTTGGCAAGGCGTGTGAATATCCAATTTGGCAACTTCAGCAAAATGGGCATCACATGCGGTTTCACGGCGGCGAGTTGTTTGGGCTCAATCCCCACTTTTTTCATGGCGGCTAACGCTTCCAGCTGCAGCGTGGCAAACACGTAGCTAAAATCACGGTTCAGCAATTGTTCGCGCAGCGGCAGGTCAGACAGTGCGTTGATCGGATTGTTCACATTCAGCAGCAGCTTGCCCCACTGCACAGCACGCATCTCGGTAGATGCTGCCGCTTTGAGCCCCGCAGCGTTGAACTTGGCGACCAGTTCTGTCGTCAATGCTTGCGTAGCATCAGTCTGCTCAATGTAAATTTGCCCCATGGTGGCGCGGTGTACATGGGTGGCTGTTTTCATCACCACGTTGTAGGGCACCATGCCAGCCAAAGCGGTCATCTGCGGCGCTGCGTTTTGGATGCGGGCCACGTTGTCCACCCCGTTTTGTAGTGACACAACCACCGTGCCCGCAGGGCAGCAGTCAGCAATTTCTTGGCTAGCAGCGGCGGTAGCACCACCTTTGACGCACAGCAAAACCACGGTAGCGTTGTTTGCACCATCTGAGCTAGCCAAATTTGCCCAAGCCAGTTGTAAGCTGGACGCGATGGACAGCGTCTGCGAGCTCAAATCCGCCTCAACATGTGCTTTGTAGCCTTGCAAATCCGTCACTGTTAAGCCGCCCAAGGCCAATGGCTCAGTCGTTCGCGGTCTGCCTACCAAAGTCACGCGCTCCCCAGCGGCAGCTAAGCGGCCACCCACATAGCATCCAATCGCGCCAGCACCTAAAACAATGATGTTCATAACTTCAGTTTACCTCGTTCATGTCTTTGGCGCTTTGGATACCGCGCATGCTCTCCCGCCGCGCCACCCAAATCGTCGCTGCGCTGATAACCACACCCCCTATGATGGCGCTCATGGTCGGCACGTCGCTGAACAGCAGCCAGCCCATCAGTGCAGACCACACCAGCTCTAAAAACTTCAGCGATTGGGTCGATGAAATGTCAGCCTTTGTGAACGATTTCGTCAAAAAATAATGCCCTGCCGTACCCAGCGCACCGCTGAGCAAAAACCCCGCCCACTGCCAAGCGCTAGGCCAAGCCCAATCCAGCAGCGCCATAGGCAGACTGAGTATGGACACTGTAATAGCTTGCCAAACCATGATAGTGCCCGTTGATTCATACCGCGTCAGCGCCTTGGTAACTAAAAACGAGGCCGCAAACAGCGGTGCAGACATCAGCATCGCCAGGTGAAACCAGCCCGCATTACTGCCTGCAACGCTGTTGCTCAGCGAAAACTGCGGCCCCACGACCACCAGCACACCCGTAAACCCAATCAGGGTGGCCACCCAGCGCTCCCAGCGCATGGGTTCTTTCAAGAAAATATAAGCGCCCAGCATGATGAAAATAGGCCCAGAAAAGCCAATTGCTGTGGTGTTTGCCAGCGGAATGTTGGGTAAAGCGGTAAACCAAAAACACAATGCCAGCGTGTGCAACGCACCCCGTGTGAACTGGCCTGTGATGTTTTGTGGCTTGTACACCGCCATGCCGTTTTTAATGATCAATGGCAACAGAAGCAGCAAACCAGCGGTGTACCGCAAAAACTGCGTCTCAAACGGTGGCAAGTTTTTAGCCAGCAAGCGCAGCAAGGCATTCAACATGCTGAACGTCAAACCCGCGCATGCCGCCAGCAAAATGGCCTGCATACTGGGCGACAAATGGCGCGTGCGCTTTTGGAGCTTGTGAAAAATGGGTGGCAAAGCAGTCGGTAGGGGTATGAAGCAATCAAGTATGCCTGATGGCAAACCCAGATTCAGCGCCAGCCTGCGCCTAGGCGACAGCACCAAATGAGGCGAATAACCAACTGCCTAATGACTACTTGCGTGCAAAAAACTTGTTCACAACATCTTGCGCTACTTGCTGCAATTGCAAAGCCGTCTCTGGGTTCACCGCCCCATACATGGCATAACGGTTGCCTATTGGTGATATGCCATACACACTGGCCACCACTGTGCTGGCCGCCAAATACGTGCCCAAGGCAGTAGGGTGGCTGCCGTCTTCCGCGTCGTGCAGTTTCATGGCGGGGTAGCGGCGGTAGGCCTCTTCAAACGCCAAACCCACGGGAATAGCCATGCCTTTGATGTCGTTAGCCACCGCGACATACATGTCTTCAGTCTTGCGCATGTTTTGCGGATCAACCGTTTTGTGCGGTGCA
Organism: Pseudomonadota bacterium; assembly: GCA_041178825.1. GTDB lineage: Bacteria > Pseudomonadota > Gammaproteobacteria > Burkholderiales > Burkholderiaceae_C > Aalborgiella. The sequence continues at coordinate 3,527 of JBEGUP010000160.1, forward strand.
ACGTAAGCGGGTGTCATGTACAGCGCGGTTTTAGCACCTCTGCTGGTGATGACTTGGTTGTGCTCCGCCACGGTTTTGGCAAACATAGCGCGGGTTTTGTCAGACAAGGCATCGCCGCTGTTACCCGCCAAAATCACCAGCTCAAATGGCTCTTTCACGCCGATTTTGCCAGGCATGGTCAGCCAATCCATGTTGTGGTGGTCCAAAGACGAACCACCAATCGTGGCCGATTTGTATTGCATGCGCTTGTCCAAGTCCGCATTGCTAGCCGCCACCATGCGTCGCACATGGTTGTGCAAGCTGTTGTTGTAATAGTAATAACTGTTGCCCACAAACAAAACCCGCGCGGGGTTAAGCGCCTGGGGTTGGGTAATCTCTGGCGTTGCAGCTGTGGCAGCGCTGCTGAGCAAATACGAACCCAACAATGAACCCAACAAAATCGTACGCAACAAAATTGAATGCATGGTTTATTGATCTCCTGTGATTTTTGAACGTTGCGCCTTGGTCTCAGACCGCAGGCCTTTGTTGTCTAGACGCTTCAGTTTAGCTGCTTTGCTGGGCTTGGTCGCTTTGCGAACCAGCGGGGCAAATTCGACAGCGTTCACAATCTCATGCAAACGCAGCATCGCGTCCAGCCGGTTCATGTCTTGGGTGCGGTGCTGCTGCGCTTTGATGATTAATTCGCCCGCTTTGGTGATGCGGCTGTCATGCAGCGCCAAAAGCCGCTCTTTCACATCATCCGGCAGGGTAGATGCCACTATGTCAAACCGCAGGTGAATCGCGCTGGACACCTTGTTCACGTTCTGCCCACCCGCACCCTGCGCACGGATAGCTGTGATCGTGACCTCAGATTCGTTGATGTTCAGCATACAAAGATTATATATGCCTAAAATATGACGCTAGCCGGCGTATTTACTGCCTAAGGCGCTATAAAAAATATAGTGAAACATCAAGCTGACGATAAGTTGAAATAACTAGGCCGCTTCTCTTGCAAGCATCGACGAAAACTGACGGTCTGGTGACATGCCAGCAATGCATTTTGTGCAAACCAACATGACCCCAATTTTGTCGTCTCGCCCCGTTTCCGTCAGCACCCAAGCGTTATTTGAAACTGGCGGGTTATGCACCAATGGTTGATTGTAACCGGTGATGGCGTGGTGCATATGTAAACCAATTGCTCATATAACGTTAAGGTGCTAAATTCTACTTCTTTAATAACCTTTAAAACAGCTTAAATATACTAAATTGCGGCAAATAATCACGTAAGCGACTTATAAATTAACTTAACGCAAGCTTTGAAAAAACGGAAGCGTTTTCGGTCAAAATTTCAAAATCAGCAATTGATAACTTTTGTAAACAATAAACAACGCCGTCAGCAGCAAAACCACGCCTAAGCCCGTCAAAAGCCAAGTTGAAGAGCCGTGCCATGCCATGACCCGGCCAATACCAGGCTCGTCCCGCAGGTAAACTACATCCACTTTTTGCCAAAGCAGCTTGTCTTGCTGCGCCTTGTTTAGCGGGTGCTCGTAGCTGGTAGGTATTTGAAACATGCCTTTTGGGGTGTCAATCGTCACCACAGGGTACTGCCCTGAGTCGCGGTTGCCATACTTTCCCGTAAACTTCACATGCCTGAAACCACTCACAAACCCCTGCGTTTGCACACCCTCGCGCTCAAACCTCTGGTCTAGCAGGTGACCCTGCCAGCTAGATTGCAACAGCTCAAACGCCAGCCAAGCAAAGGTGCCAGCCAACGCCAAAAACAACCCAGCCAGCGTTACCCGCTCACCCAGTGAATATTGCCGCTTCGGCTTGTTACTCATCGAATCACCCGATCCGCCGGCGCACCCTCATCACACTTCTTGCACCCCAACATCACCCCAATCTTCCCATCCCGCCCCGCCTGCGTCAGCACCCAAGGCCGACTAACCAACGGGGGGTTGTGCCGCACATGCTGGTTGTGCCCACAGGCAAGTTTGGCAACCCAATGGTTCTCTTCGTCTTGAAAGTAGCCGGTTATGGGTTGCTGCATGGGGTTTATGGATTTGGGCGAAGTTGCTGTATTTTATTCCACTACTGGTATAATTTAGTATGTCTCAAAAAGAAAAACCACTTGCATGGATTGGCAGCAGTTACAAAGACTTGAAAGAGCTACCCACAGAGGTGATTCAGTTCTTCGGCTATGCCTTATCACTTGCGCAAGCGGGTGAAAAGCACGATGCGGCGAAAGTGCTCAAAGGGTTTGGCGGTGCAGGTGTTTTAGAGGTGGTTGAGAACGACGCTGGCGGCACGTACAGAGCGGTTTACACCGTTAAATTTGCAGAAGCCGTCTTTGTGTTGCACTGTTTTCAAAAGAAAAGCAAAAGCGGTATCGCCACCCCAAAACCAGATATGGACATCATTCACGCAAGGCTCAAGCAGGCCGAAGCAATTGCAAAGGAGCTATGACATGACTAAATTCAACAAATTGGAAACACGATTCATCAACGGCGTTGAGGTAACCATTGGCTCTGACAACGTGTTTGCCGACCTTGGCTTGCCCGATGCTGAAAAGTTGAAAATTAAAACTGACTTGGTGATAGAAATCATCAAAGCCGTACGCAAACTCGGCATCACCCAAGAGCAAGCGGCTAAACGCATGGGCATCACCCAGCCCAAAGTGTCAGCTATGCTGCGCGGCGACTTTAACAACCTCTCAGAACGCAAACTGATGGATTGCCTAAACCGCCTTGGCTACGACATAGAAATAAAAGTCAAACCCGCCGCACAAGCCACAGGGCATTTGATGGTTGCGTTTGCTTGATTACTTGTCGGAGTTCTGGTTAAAACCGAATTTCAGAGGCTGTTTTTTGCTCTAGTCGGCGTATTTGTTGCCTAAGTAGCTATGAAATTAATAGTAAAATTTCTGAATAAACAACTCTCTAAATTCCCCTTCGTTGCGAAGGGGTGCCCAACGGGCGGGGTAGTCCCTCTGCGCCAACAACTACCCCGTCGCTTCGCGCCACCCCTTCAAATGAAGGGGAATTTTGAATTCAGCCTCAAACCCGCCCCTGGTACAGATCCGCCACTGGAAAACACAAATCGTAATCCTCCCAAACCAAGTCGCCATGCTCCACGCGGAAGCCTTGAAACTTATCAGGCTGCAAAAACGCCCGAATACTGGGGTGCTGCGATTGCGTTAAAAGCGGTTTGAAATCGACCGTTTTTTCTGCACCATCGTTAAAGTGGATGTGCAGCTTGTAGTCTGGCTGGTAATCTGCGGTTTGTATTGAGATCAGTGCAGGGTTCATTTGAGCCTCCTGTTGATTTGAATTTTTAAGTGAATTTCAGAGGCTAAACTGCCTATAGCCAGCGCATTAATTGCCTAAGCAGCTATAAAAATAGCACTAATTAGGCCAAAACCGTCAAGCCATGCTTTTGAATCACCGAAAGGAGCTTCAACGCCATGCCGCTGGGGCGTTTTGCGCCGGTTTCCCATTTTTGGATGGTTGATTCGCTGGTGTTTAAGTAGCGGGCAAAGATGGGCTGACTGACGTGGTTCAGCTCACGGATGTGTTTGATCTGTTCAGGCTCAATCTCCACTGGCACGGCGAGGCAAGACGTGTCAAAGCTGCGCATCGTGGTTTTGTCAATCGCGCCGATTTTGTGCAGCGCGCTGGCAGAGGAGTGGATGGCTTCAAAAGCGTCGGATTTGTAGGTTTTTTTAAGTGTCATGGCATATCTCCTTCAGATGGTTGCCGTCAATCAGCTGTTCAATTTGCGCCGCGCTCAGCGTGGCGTAGCTCTTGGCCAAGGCGCGAAACTGCACCAGTTCGTCGTTTTCGATGTTGTCGCGGTCTTTTTTAGCAAACAAATACTCAAAAACCCACCAGTTACCAGCCTTACCCGCTTTGGCCAAAATGATGGAACGGTGCATGTTGTCATTCAGCCGCTTCTTAAACACCCCGCCTCCCAAGTCGTCCGCCTGACCGAGCATTACTTGCTTGATGGCAGCGCACAACTCGTCGTCTCGGATATGAGCCTTCTTTGCTGCTTTGCTAAACCACGTTGTTTTGAATACTCGCCCTGTTGATTTTACTGTTGTTGGCATGAGTTAGTGTAGCACTGGGTGCAATCTTTGTCAAATCTAAATTCCCCTTCGTTGCGAAGGGGTGCCCAACGGGCGGGGTAGTCCCTCTGCGCCAACAACTACCCCGTCGCTTCGCGCCACCCCTTCTAATAAAGGGGAATTTTGAATTCACCCTCTAAAC
>JBEGUP010000161.1:0-5041 GCA_041178825.1 Pseudomonadota bacterium
CTGTTGAAGGCCGCTTCGTCAAACGTATTGCGATTCAAAATTGATAGCGAACTCCCTAAGCAATTAGCTGACAAAGCACGTATTACGGGTCGAATTGTGCAGTTTCCTGCGCATGATGCGTTGGAGATTGAAACCTATCTCAGCGCGGTGCGGGAAGCAGGTTTGGTCGCTGAAGATGTTGAAATCCGAAAAGCAGACTTGGAAGATGTTTTCTTGGATGTGATGACGCGCGGTCATAGCTCTGGTGTTCAACAAGCAATGGGGGCATCAGTATGAACGGATGGCAAGCCCTTTTTTATAAAGAAGTTCTACGGTTTTGGAAGGTAGGTTTCCAAACTGTTGCAGCGCCCGTACTCACGTCTGTGCTTTACTTGGTTATTTTTGGCCATGTACTAGAAGACAAAGTGAAGGTGTATGACAGTGTCAGCTACACGGCGTTTTTAGTGCCTGGCTTGGTGATGATGAGCATCTTGCAAAACGCATTCGCCAACAGCTCGTCGTCTTTGATTCAAAGCAAAATCATGGGTAACTTGGTGTTTTTGCTGTTAACGCCGTTGTCGCATTGGAGCTGGTTTGTTGCTTATGTTTTCGCATTAATGGGCGCAGGTATCTTGGGCGCGCTGGGCTTGATTGCTGGCCTGTGGGCTGAGAAATTTGACCAACTGGCAGCTTTCCAAAGCTTCGCCATCATGCCCATGACCTTTTTAAGCGGTGTTTTTTACTCGATCCATTCTCTATCACCGTTCTGGCAAACCGTGAGCCATTTGAATCCGTTTTTCTACATGATTGATGGCTTTAGATATGGTTTTTTCGGTGTTAGTGACGTTTCGCCTTGGCTGAGTTTAGGTATCGTTTCTGCCGCATTGGCGATGGTTAGCTTTGTGAGCGTTTACTTGCTGAAAACTGGCTACAAAATCAGAAGTTAAATCATAATTTAGAAATACAACATGACTGCTGACGAACTAAAAAACATCATTTCAACCCATTTGAAATGCGAGCACATAGCTCTCGAAGGCGATGGTCAGCATTGGTATGCCACCATCGTGGCGGGTGAGTTTGAGGGCAAGCGTTTGATCCAACGACATAAGTTGGTCTACGCCACTTTAGGTGAAAAAATTCAAACCAACGAAGTGCATGCCTTGTCCATGAAGACCTACACGCCACAAGAGTGGCAAGCCTTGCAATAAACTAATACTTAAATTGAAGAGTACGGGAAGAAATAACGTGGATAAATTACTTATTACTGGCGGCGCAGAACTTCATGGAGAAGTCATCATCTCTGGTGCCAAAAACGCGGCTTTACCAGAAATGTGCGCTACTTTACTTACCAACGAGCCTGTTAAGTTGCTCAATATGCCGCGTTTGCATGATGTTGCCACGATGCGCAAACTCTTAGAGAACATGGGTGTGAAGAGTGAAACGCATGGTGAGCGCGGTGGCATGACCTTGCATGCGGCAATGCCCATCTTGCCGGAAGCCCCTTACGATTTGGTAAAAACCATGCGCGCCTCTGTGTTGGCGCTGGGTCCTTTGCTTGCACGTTTCGGTCAAGCAAAAGTATCGTTACCTGGCGGTTGCGCGATTGGCTCACGCCCTGTGGATCAGCACATCAAAGGCTTGCAAGCCATGGGCGCAGACATTGTTGTTGAGCACGGCTATATGGTCGCCAAATTGCCGGCAGGGTGGACACGTCTCAAAGGTGCGCACATTACCACTGATATGGTGACGGTGACTGGTACTGAAAACTTCATGATGGCAGCCTGTTTGGCTGACGGCGAAACCGTTCTGGAAAATGCAGCGCAAGAGCCCGAAATCATCGATTTGGCAGAAATGCTCATCAAAATGGGTGCCAAAATTGAAGGCCAAGGCACGCGCAGAATCCGTATCCAAGGCGTTGACACGCTGCACGGCTGCACGCACCAGGTGGTGGCTGACCGAATTGAAGCCGGTACTTTCTTGTGCGCTGTAGCCGCAACGGGTGGCGATGTGGTGTTGAAAAACGGACGCTACGAGCACTTAGAGGCTGTCATCGACAAACTGCACGAAGCAGGTGCTAAAGTTGAATCGGTTGAAGGTGGCATGCGCGTCACCTCAAAAGGTAGACTTAAAGCGCAAAGCTTTCGTACCACCGAATACCCTGGTTTCCCAACCGACATGCAAGCGCAATTCATGGCGCTTAATGCCGTGTCAGAAGGCGCTTCCAAAGTCACAGAAACCATCTTTGAAAACCGCTTCATGCACGTCAATGAATTGGTGCGTTTGGGCGCCAGCATCACCATCGATGGCAAAGCCGCTTTTGTCGATGGCGTTACCAAGCTGTCAGGTGCGACTGTGCAAGCCACCGATTTGCGCGCATCTGCCTGTTTGGTGATTGCTGGTTTGGTGGCCGATGGTGAAACTTCAGTAGAGCGCATTTACCACCTAGACCGTGGCTACGACCAAATGGAAACCAAATTGCGCGGCATTGGTGCAAAGATTGAGCGCGTCAAAGCCTAATTTATTTCCTCGTAAACGAGTCCTGCTCGCTCCTTGGCAGGTCGTTTTACTCCTAAGTGCTTACATCGGCATCTTGCTCAACGGTGCTGTTTTCTTAAGGCGCTACGCTGAGCTTGGCACAACATCGCTGACTTTGTTCGCTGAGCTGGGCTTGGTTTTTACCTTCACCACTTTGTTGCTGAGTTTGGCCGATTTATCAGGCTTGCTCGGGAGGTGGCTAGCTCGCATTTTCGTTGTTCTGCTGCTCAGCATCTCGGTGTTAGCCAGTTATTACATGACTCTATTCAATGTGGTGATTGGCTACGGTGTCGTGCAAGCCGTACTGACGACGGACGTTGATTTATCAAAAGAAGCTGTTGGTTTTGGTTTGTTTTTGTGGTTCACGTCCTTAGCAATCGTGCCGCTGGTTCTTTGGTGGCGTTATGTTGATGTGCGTAAAAGCAAGCTTGACAGTTGGTGGTTACGGTTTAAGCAAGTGGGCGGTCAAGTTGGTTTAGTTTTGTTGTGTGCAGCAGCTTTTATTGCCATAGCGCAGTACGTGAATAATGCCGCCAACCCAACGGACACTGTCGGTCAAGACGTTGGTAAAGCCAGCCTTGCTGCGCACACCTATGTGCCCAGCAATTGGGTGGCGGGTTTGGGCATGTCAGCCTCAAGCGCGTGGGACAGCTGGGCTAGTAAAGATACAAAAGTTGATCCAGCTGTAAAGTTTCAATACAGCTTGAATGCTCTGGCTGATGATGTGATGGTGGTCGTTGTGATTGGTGAATCCGCCCGCTCCAGCAACTTTGGCTTGCTCGGCTATGAGCGCCCAACAACCCCATTTTTAGCTGCTGAGAAAAACCTTGCAGCCTTAAAAGCCACATCCTGCAACACATCCACCAAGCTGTCACTGGCCTGCATGTTTGTTCGACCGAGCGCTGTCGTTGAGCGCGGTTTGCAAGCGCCGCAAGTGTTTGAGGAAACCGTATTCTCCGTCTTCAAAAAACTCGGTTTTAGCGTTGAATTATTCGCCATGCAATCTGAGGTTTGGTTTTACAACAGCATCAAACCCGATTTTTACAAAATACGCGAAGTCATCGCCGCTGATTCGGCCAATCGCGGCAAACCTGTTTTAGATTCAATATTGGTGGATGAACTGCAGGCGTCCATGGCCAAGCATCCTAAAGGTCGTCAAGTCGTCGTGTTGCACACCAAAGGCTCGCATTTTTCTTACGCCAGTCGCTACCCACGTGAATTTGCACGCTACCAGCCAGAGTGCTCTGGTGTCGATGGCGCATGCACCAAAGCAGAATTGATCAACGCTTACGACAACAGTGTGCTTTACACCGACACCTTTTTGCACAGCCTGATGCAAAGCTTGGCGGGCAAAAAAGCTGTGCTGATCTACACCTCAGACCATGGCGAGTCTATTGACGAAAATCGTCATTTCCATGCCACGCCCAAACCGCTAGCGCCTCCTGAGCAACTGGATGTGCCGCTGATGTTTTGGGCATCCGAGCCGTATTTGAACGCCAACCCTGACAATAAAAAAGCCTTTGAACAGCTTCAACAGGCTGCTAAATCTCCTAAAAAAGGCGTAGGACATACCAATTTGTTCGATTCCATGCTTGGTTGTTTGGGTATCACTTCAAATAACGGCGGAATTGACCCGAAATTCAACCTTTGCCATTGAAATAGCCATTCAACTGGCAAAATGTCGTATTAAGCTGTCAAATTCACAGCGCTATTGATTTATTTGGAGTACCGATTTGATCACCCTAGCCTTATCAAAAGGTCGCATTTTTGAAGAAACTCTGCCGCTGCTCAAAGCCGCTGGCATCGAGGTGCTGGAAGACCCCGAAAAATCGCGCAAGCTGATTTTGACCACCAATCAGCCCGATGTGCGGGTGCTGGTGGTGCGGGCCACCGATGTGCCGACGTATGTGCAATATGGTGGTGCAGACATGGGCATTACCGGCAAAGACACGCTGCTGGAGCACGGCAGCCAGGGCTTGTACACGCCACTCGACCTGCAAATCGCCAAATGCCGCATCAGCGTGGCGGTGAAAGCCGATTTTGACTACGCCGCCGCCGTCAAACGCGGCAGCCGCCTCAAAGTCGCCACCAAATACGTGGCCATCGCCCGCGAATTCTTCGCCAGCAAGGGCGTACACGTCGACTTGATCAAGCTCTACGGCAGCATGGAACTAGCCCCGCTGGTCGGCATGGCCGATGCGATTGTCGATTTGGTCTCCACTGGCAACACCCTTAAAGCCAACCATCTTGTAGAGGTTGAGCACATCATGGACATCAGCTCGCGCTTGGTGGTGAATCAGGCCGCGCTGAAGCTCAAACAAGCGCCGATTCGCACCATCATTGACGCGTTTGCGGGTGCAATCGCTAAGTGATTGACTAAGCAATCAGGTAAGTAATTCTTTTCGAAAAACAAATAAAACGCTATATATATATGACGAGTTTGGATTGGTGATAGAGCAAGATTCTAAAGGGATTTCCATACATATATTATTAACGCCAAGTGAAAATGAGGATGATCCAAAATCTG
>JBEGUP010000162.1:0-5221 GCA_041178825.1 Pseudomonadota bacterium
TTTGCTTTAAGTCGTTGCACTTTCACCCCGATGTTGCAAAGCATCGGGTTTTTTATTGTCCAAAATTTTTATGGAAATAAAAATTGCCGTCAATTTCGCTACGATTCTGGTAGCTATTAAGGCAATAAATACGGCGGCTAGATGCCTAATTCATTCAAATTTAGCTGATAATTCTGACCGCCACGTTGGGCAATCTTGATGGCACCCAATTGATTACCCAGCTTGGCACACTGAGCCAGTGGCCAGCCTTTTTCCAAACCGAACAACAGCGCACCACGGAAGGCATCGCCGCAACCAGTGGGGTCAACCACGCTGCTGGCAACCACGGGTGCGACGACGGTTTTCTCGCCATCCACCCACACTTCACAGCCGTGCTCACCTAAAGTAACGATCAAACCTTTTACTTTTTTAGAGATTTCAGCGCTGCTGAGTCCTGTGCGGTCGCTCAACATCTTGCCTTCGTAATCGTTGACCGTGACCCAAGTCGCCAAATCGATGAAATGCGCTAAATCTTTGCCGTCAAACATCGGCAAACCTTGGCCTGGATCAAACACAAAAGGAATGCCTGCGGCGCGGAATTGCTCAGCATGCTCCAACATGGCATCGCGGCCATCAGGTGAAACAATGCCAATTTTGATGTCAGCGCGCGGTGTCACTTTGGTGATGTGCGCCTGCATCATCGCGCCGGGGTGAAAAGCGGTGATTTGGTTGTTGTTGGCGTCGGTCATGATCATGGCTTGCGCAGTGTAGGTGTCGTTCACCTCGCGCACAAACTCGGTACTCATGCCCAAAGCAGCAATGCGCTTGGCGTAATCTGCACCATCGCTACCCACCGTCGCCATGATCAAAGGCGTGCCGCCTAATTGCTTCAAGGCGTAGGCAATATTGCCCGCACAGCCACCAAACTCGCGGCGTAGCGTTGGTACAAAAAAAGAAACATTCAAATTGTGTATTTGATCGGGGAGGATTTGATCGGCAAACTTGCCTTCAAAATTCATGATGCTGTCAAAGGCTAAAGAGCCACAAATAATCGCTGCCATATGCGTCAAAGTCTCATGTTAAGTTAAAAAGATATGCAAAACGGTTCTGAATAGATCATGCTATGGGTAGAAAAGCAAAACTCGGTAGCCAGAAATCGGGGAAGTGGTTGGGTTAGGCGTCACTGCGACCGTTGTTTCGCTGGCCCAGTCGCCGTTGGCAGCAAGTGTGACACCTTGAAAGCCGAGGTCTTTTGCTGGCAATACCCGCCGTAAAACAGGTTTGTCGCTCGTATCTGTCAATGTAAGCTCAATGGCTGGGATAGCCAGAGGCATATTAGCGTTGTTTTTGACAGTGATTTTGAGTGCAAAAGCTTCGGCACGGTTAGAGTCATTTCCAACAGCTGGGATTTTGTGAAAACTTGAGCTGTCAATTTTAAAAGCATCAATATTCTTCAACGGCTCAATGCTGCAACCAATCACTTTGCACATTGATTCAAATCCTACTGCCAGACTTGGGTTGGTAGCCACTAGGTGATGGCGCTGACCAAACACAAACTGAAAAAACAACACGCCAGTCAAGCCAACACATGCAGCACGCAGGCTGATGATGATACTTTTTTGCTGCCAAAAAGCCTTATTTTTGGCAATGCGGACGAAAGAAAGATCCGTTTCAAGCTTCTCCTTGGCGGGCAATAAATCGATAGTAGCCTTTGTATTTATTGCCTTAGCAGCTATATTTTTAGGAGTAATTTCAGTATTTTTGGCGATGTTGGCGGTGCTTTGTGCAAGTGCTTCTGGCGGACTGGTTTGCGGCCATGGGTTTGCATCATCAGGTGCAGCAGCGTGTGCGGCAGCATCAAAAACCTCGGCACAGCGGCCACAACGCACCCAGCCTTTTGATACCTTGAGCTGATCAGGTACGATTTTAAAAACCGTATCGCAGGCTGGGCAACGTGTTTTTAAACTCATAAAAAGCTACTACGTGGACACAGCTACAGCGTGGCGGTCATCAATATCCAGCCATCTTCCGTGTCTGAGACGGTCAGTTTGCAATAGGGCGCATAGGCTAATTTCAGCTCTTCTTCTTGCCGCGCCAAGATACCAGCCAAAACCAAAGAGCCGCCTTTTTCAACACGGGCGCACAAAAGCGGTGCTAACACTTTGAGCGGCGATGCCAAAATATTGGCTAAAACCGTTTGATAGTGACCACTTACTTTGTCAGGAAGTCCCGTTTTCAGGGCGACATGGTTAGCTTCCGCATTTAGCAATGTTGATTCGACCGCTGCAGGGTCAATATCTACAGCATCGATATCAACTGCGCCAAACTTGGCGGCACCGATGGCCAAAATGCCGGAACCACAGCCGTAATCGAGCACGCGCTTGAATTGGTTGGCTGCGTCTTGCTGTTTGGCAATCCACTTCAAGCACATGCGCGTGGTTGGGTGTGTGCCTGTGCCAAAAGCCAAGCCGGGGTCAAGGCGGATGACTTGTTTCGCAGCCGCTGGCGGCTCGTGCCAAGTTGGCACAATCCAAAACTCAGGCGTAATTTCTACGGGCGCAAACTGCGATTGCGTCAAACGTACCCAATCTTGATCCACAAGTGCAACAACGCCCAAGAGCGAGCAAGCACCGAAAAAATCTTGTGCTGCCAGCAGTTGTGCAGATTCTCGCGCCAGTTCTTCTGTGCTGAACAACGCCGTTACACGACTACGTTGCCAGCCGCCTTTTGGTGGTGGCATGTCAGGCTCGCCAAACAAGGCTTGCTCCGCATCGGTCGCAGCATCGGCATCTTCTACCGACAGGCTGAGCGCGTCTAGGGCTTCAAGCGCCTCGCTCAGCTCATCAATATGTGCCTCGGGGCACATGATTTTCAGTTCAAACATGGATGTGTGCGGTGAGTGAAGGGGGCAGGCTTAGCGTTTATGCTGTAACAACCACTCTTCAAGGTAATGGATGTTGGTGCCACCCGCCATGAATTTGGCGTCCACCATCAAATCACGGTGAAGTGCGATATTGGTGTTGATGCCTTCAACCAAGGTTTCGGCCAAAGCAGTGCGCATGCGTGCAATCGCTTGCTCACGCGTATCGCCGTGGGTGATGATTTTGCCGATCATGCTGTCGTAGTTTGGCGGCACAAAATAGTTGGTGTAAACGTGTGAATCTACGCGTACGCCAGGTCCACCCGGCGCGTGCCACATGGTGATGCGGCCCGGTGAAGGGATGAATTTGTACGGATCTTCAGCGTTGATGCGGCACTCAATTGCGTGGCCACGCATTTCAACTTGCTTTTGGGTGAACGGCAGTTTTTCGCCCGCTGCCACCATGATTTGCGTCTTCACAATATCAATACCAGTCACCATTTCGGTGATGGTGTGCTCCACTTGCACGCGTGTATTCATCTCAATGAAATAAAACTCACCGTTTTCAAATAAAAACTCAAACGTGCCCGCGCCGCGATAGCCAATTTTTTTGCAAGCAGCAACGCAGCGTTCACCAATGCGATCAATCAATTTGCGGGGAATGCCAGGCGCAGGTGCTTCTTCGATGATTTTTTGGTGGCGGCGTTGCATGGAGCAATCACGGTCGCCCAAATACACGGCATTGCGGTGCTTGTCAGTCAAAATTTGAATTTCAACGTGACGTGGGTTTTGCAGGAATTTTTCCATGTAAACCGCAGGGTTGTTGAACGCGGCACCGGCCTCAGCCTTGGTCATTTGCACTGCGTTGATCAATGCCGCTTCCGTATGCACCACGCGCATACCCCGACCGCCGCCGCCGCCAGCGGCTTTGATGATGACGGGGTAGCCGACTGATTTTGCAATCCGACGCACTGCTGCAGGATCATCCGGCAATTCGCCCTCAGAGCCAGGCACACAGGGCACGCCCGCTTTGATCATGGCTTGCTTGGCCGAAACCTTATCGCCCATGATGCGGATAGATTCTGCAGTAGGACCAATGAATTGGAAGCCACTTTTTTCCACGCGCTCAGCAAAATTAGCGTTTTCGCTCAGAAAGCCGTAACCCGGGTGGATAGCTTCAGAATCTGTCACCTCAGCCGCTGAAATAATCGCTGGCATATTGAGATAACTTTGAGCAGAAGCCGCAGGGCCAATGCAAACGGCTTCATCGGCTAATTTGACGTATTTAGCGTCTTTATCAGCTTCTGAGTAAACCATCACCGCTTTGACGCCCAGTTCACGGCAGGCGCGCTGGATTCGCAGGGCGATCTCGCCTCGGTTTGCGATCAGGATTTTTTTGAACATATTAGGAAATCACCACCATTGGCTGGCCGTATTCAATCGCTTGACCGTTTTCGCACAAAATTTGCGTCACAGTGCCAGACATATCGGCTTCAATTTCATTCAAAATCTTCATCGCTTCAATGATACAAACGGTGTCGCCCACTTTGACCACATCGCCAATTTCCACAAAAGACTTAGCGCCGGGGCTGGATGCGCGGTAAAACGTGCCCACCATTGGCGATTTAACACTGTGACCCACAGTAACAGGCTCAGCCGCTGGAATCGGCGCAGCTTCAATGGCAGAACTTGTAGGCGCTGCAGAATATTGCATAGGCATTGACTGCTGCTGAGGGGCATGCGCCATAACATTTTGCACATAAGGCGCACCACCGTTTCCAGCGCCGCCTTTCACGATACGTACTGTGCCTTCTGCGTAAATCCATGCCGATGTGCCTCGTGTTTTTCTTAAAAATTGCAATTTAACCTAAAAATGACTTAAATGTCATCATTGGCGGCTAATTTTCTTTAATTCAAATCAAATAACGTTTATTTTATAAATGTAGATGCTGGGTATTGAAAGCTTACTGATAGGCTTACAGCGCTGCAGCGAGCCAGGTTTTCAAATCATCTTCACTCAATTTACCCATTTTACGCTGCATCACGCGTCCATCGGCTGTCAGCATGACAGAAAATGGTAAGCCACCAGCAAGGTTGCCCCAAGATTTGCTCAAAGCGATGCCTGATAAATCGGTGATGCCAATAGAAAAAGTCAGCGGTAATTTCTGCAAAAAAGCACGCACAGCATCGGGTTTATCAGCCGCTAATCCGACTATTTGCACGCTTTTAGCTTTATTTTCATTGTAGAAGCGCTCTAATAACGGTAATTCTTCCACACAAGGCGGGCACCATGTTGCCCAAAAATTGATGAGCAACGGTTTGCCTTTTAGCGACTGCATGGCAAGTTTGCTGCCATCTGGGGTGTCAAATTGCATTTGCCAA
>JBEGUP010000163.1:0-4644 GCA_041178825.1 Pseudomonadota bacterium
CTGGCTAGTTGTTTAAAATCCACCCCCGCGTCTCGGAGCACCTGGGTTTGGTTGATGGGCACGCCTTTCATACGCTGCATTACCATCACCTCAGGATGACAATAGTCCCAGTACATATCAGGAATCATCACCAAGTCTTTTTCAGCTTTGTGAAGTGACATGTTACGCTTCAGCTGGGCTGCGCTGGAAGCCTCACGAATCAAGTCAAGCTCATCGTGCAGGTATTTATCAAACTCATTAACGACCTCGCGCGGTTTGAGGCGTTTGCCATCAGCACTGAGTTTTTCCACCCAGCCAGCCATCATGTGCATCAAACCTAAATCTTTATCGATCACCGGTAACATATTTGGTCTTAGCACTTTGACGGCGACTTCTCGGCTGATACCTTGCTTGTCTGTGATAGTCGCAAAATGCACTTGCGCTATCGACGCGCTGGCAACAGGCGTGTGATCGAAGGATGTAAAAATCTGAGCAAGAGGTTTTTTGAAAGAGCGTTCAATCGTTTCTACTGCGATTTTTGCATCGAATGATGGCACGCGGTCTTGTAACTTGGCTAATTCATCAGCAATGTCCAGTGGGAGCAAATCGCGCCTAGTCGACAATACTTGTCCAAATTTAATAAAAATCGGCCCCAAGCTCTCCAAAGCTTCTCGCAAGCGCTGCCCTCGCGGTGCATTCAAATTGCGCCCAATCGATACAACACGGGCTATTGCGGTCAACCAAGGCTTTTGGAAACTGGTCAAGACAAGTTGATCCAAACCAAAGCGCAAAGCGATCCATACAATGAAAGCACCGCGAAAGAGCCGTTTCATGAACCCGCCTTGATTGAAGTATTTACAGAATCTGTGTCAGCGACTTTGGTAACTACAAATGATTTCAACCCTGCGACGATTTGTTGCGCCACGCTCACAAAAGCATGGGCAGGAGCATCACCCAAAATGCGTGACAAATCCTCTTCAATATCCCAGCGAACGTGGTCGACCAACCAGTTCATCTCTGCAGCGAGCTGCACATCACCCTCAATCTTGATGGGCGGTTTACCGCCAGCTATTACGGTTTGAAACAATGATGCGGGTGAACCATCTGCGACCACCAAGCTCAAATCAGCGGCTTTGTGGCTAGCTACAAGCTCTAGCAAGCCAGCGGGTGTGGCAGCCAGTGTCATCGACAATGTTCGCCATTGGGCGCGAACTACGCGACCTTTGAGCCGAGCTAGTCGTGCAGTCGCCTCAGGCTCCTGCATCAGTATATGGTTGAGCAATAAGACGAGGCGATGCTGAATCTCGTCGATAGCCCACGCAGGCGGTTGCAAACCGGAGAGCTTGTTGACGAGTTCGTTGAACAAATGCATCGAAAATGTAAAAGGGGACGATGTAGCCATAGTCCCCAATTATTCACGAGTTTTACTGGATTTTCACCAGTATGGTTTTATTTCGCTTTATTGCAGCGCCTGCACGCCAGCTACTAACCAACCACCACCGTTTTTAGACTTAGTCATATTCCACACTTCACGGAAAGGTGCTGGGCCAGCTGACACGTCTTCACGAATCATGCCCGAAAACTCCACACTGGCCATATATTCAGTCGCCATTTCTTCGATGCCTAGTAATTGAGCGTCCAACATCACCACATCGGTTTTATTCACTTGGTCAGCCTTCACGCCAATTTGAACACCGCGTTCCGCCAATTGCGATTTAATCTCACCCGCCATCTCGTCCGTCATCATGGCGCGAAGCGAGGCGATGTCAGCTTTGTCCCAAGCGTCTTGCAGAGTTACAAAATTACGCTTTGCTGCGGTCAAGAAGCCCGCCGTGTCGAAATCTGCAGGAACACCCCAAGATTGCGAACCAGACAAGCCCGTCGCATTGTCTGAAGCTTGTAAACCTGAGCCAATCATGGATTTGCCAGCTTGCCCAGCATTTGAACTCTCAAATGCGGTTGTATTGCCTTCCCATGGACGAGCAGAAGCATCGTTACCCACGTTTTGTGGACTGTACGAGCGCGGTGCAACAGCGTCTGTGGGTGACGCACTGCCTGCGCCTTGGTAGGCATACGGGCTGGTGTTGCCATTAAACGCATTGCCACCCTCCTTTTTGGCGCGTGAATTCATGAAATAGCGAATACCTGCTATCACGGCGAAAGCCAACAGAGCGAACATCAGCATTTGAGCAATACCGCCCAACATGCCACCTAAGCCCAACGAATTTGCTAACCAAGCCAAGCCTAGGCCAGCAGCCAAACCACCAAGCATGGCGCCCCATGGCTTTTTAGGTGCTGCTGCGGGTGCTGCATTAGGTGCAGCAGCTGGCTTAGTAGCAGCAGAATTTGTTGCGTTTTGTGCAGGCGCTGCTGGCGGCGTATTTTGACGCTGCGTTACATTGCTAGATTGCTTACCAAACGAACTGCCGCCACCCATACGACGAGCAGCCTCAGCGTTCAAGCCCGAAAAAGCAAGTGCACAAACCAATATTGCAGACCAAAGTTTCATGTTTTCTCCAAACACATGTTGATATCAACACCCATTAAATGTAGAGGTAAATGCCGTGTTTTTCAAGAGATGGTTGCAGAGACTTAGTGCGGATAAGGTTAATTAGTTGTCTAATTTTCACAATTTGTGAATATTCACACAACCTAGCAAACAAAACTCACGCTTAAGAAGCCGTGCTCAGCATTTGATACCCACATGCAAAGCAACAACGCCGCCAGTCATGTTGTGAAAATCCACATGGCCAAAACCAGCTGTTTTCATCAAAGCTTTTAACTCTGCCTGACTAGGATGCATACGAATAGACTCGGCCAAATAGCGGTAGCTTGAATCGTCACCCGCTACCAACTTACCAAGTTTAGGTAACACATTGAAAGAATACCAGTCGTAAACCTTGGACAGCGGCTTGGCAATTTTGGAAAATTCCAACACCAACAGCTTACCGCTAGGCTTCAAAACACGGTTCATTTCTTTCAACGCCGCGTCTTTGTGGGTCATGTTCCGAAGTCCGAAGGCAACGGTCACGACGTCAAAATGGTTGTCTGGAAACGGTAACTTTTCAGCGTCACACACAAAAGTAGGCAAAACCACACCCGTGTTAACGAGGCGATCACGTCCCTCACGAAGCATGGCTTCGTTGATGTCGGTATGTACCACGCGACCGGTTTTGCCGACTTTTTTTGCAAAAGCCAATGCCAAGTCACCCGTTCCACCAGCGATGTCCAATACTTGTGCGCCCTCTTGCACGTTCGCCACCATCACGGTGTAGGCTTTCCAAGCGCGGTGCAGCCCCATAGACATCAAGTCGTTCATGATGTCGTACTTGGGCGCGACAGAATCAAACACGCCGCGCACGTGTTTGGCTTTTTCTGTTTCTTCGACAGTTTGGAATCCGAAATGGGTTTGGCTCATAAAAATTATTTAAGAAATTTGTTCAAAATTTAATGACTTGCGCAGCCACCAGCGGATTTTTCAACCATGGGTGCATCACGGCTTGTTCCAGCTGCATTCAACCGTTTTTCGTAATCTTGCCAAATTTCAGCTTGTTGTGAACCCAAAAAATACAAGTAATCCCACGTGAACAAGCCAGTATCGTGTCCATCCGTAAAGCTTGGCTGAATGGCGTAATTACCGATGGGCTCGATGCCCACCAAGCCAACATCGCGCTTACCGGTTTGCAGAATCTCTTGCCCTGGGCCGTGGCCCTGCACCTCCGCCGAAGGTGACGAGATGCGCATCAACTCAAAGGGAATTGAAAAATTCGCACCGTCTGAAAACCGAATTTCCAAAACTTTGGATTTTGAGTGAACGGTCAGTTCTTCTGGAGTGGGTGAACCTGAGCTTAAACCTGCCATGATGATTCCTTCATTATTTCAGCCAACGAGTACTAAACCAATACTCGTTCAATACCGCCATTGTTAGCCAAAGCGACGTATTCTGGCATCCACTCTTTGCCCAGAATTTGGTTCGCCATTTCGACAACGATGTAATCCGCCTCAAGCAAACCATTGTTCAAGTCATTGCCATAACGGCTCAAACCTTGCAAGCAGCTTGGGCAGCTGGTCAAAATTTTGACGTTTGCTTTGTCGCCAACCGCACCAATTGCTCTCAATTTATCTGCACCTTTTTGCAACTCTTCCTCTTTGCGGAAGCGCACTTGCGTCGAAATGTCTGGTCGTGAAACACCCAACGTGCCTGATTCTCCGCAGCAGCGTTCGTTCTGCAGCACGTTGTCACCTAGCAAAGCTTTGACCGTTTTCATCGGCTCTTGCTGCTTCATCGGGCTGTGGCATGGGTCGTGGTACAGATACCCAACGCCAACACCTGTATTCATATCAAGCTTGATATTTTTCTCGAGCAAATATTCATGAATATCAATGATGCGGCAGCCTGGGAAGATTTTGTCAAACTCATATCCTTGGAGCTGGTCGTAGCATGTACCGCAGCTCACCACCACCGTTTTAATATCCAAATAATTCAGCGTATTGGCAACGCGGTGGAACAGCACACGGTTGTCGGTGATGATTTTTTCTGCTTTGTCAAACTGACCACTACCCTTTTGCGGATAGCCGCAGCACAAATAGCCCGGCGGCAGCACAGTTTGCACGCCCGCGTGCCAGAGCATGGCCTGCGTGGCTAAACCGACTTGGCTAAACAAT
>JBEGUP010000164.1:0-6600 GCA_041178825.1 Pseudomonadota bacterium
GATTTGGATTGGGCCAACCCTAGCAACTACGTGCCTGAATTTGCAGAAGCCTTGCTCAAATTGAACAAAGGCCAAACCTCTGCAGCACCTGTGAAATCACAATTTGGCTACCACATCATCCGTGTGGACGACGTTCGCGCAGCGCAGTTGCCAAAATTTGAAGAAGTGAAGCCGCAAATTTCACAGCAATTAACGCAGCAAAAATTAGCAAAATTCCAAGAAGAATTGCGCACTAAAGCTAAGGTCGAATAAGCTAAAGTTGAATAAACCAAGCTTGTATCCCACGAAACCGAGCCAGTTGGCGTGATCGTCCTTTTATCGCCAGCCAAGTCGCTGAACTACGCGCCTGTGGCTGAGCAAGCCAGCCATTTGGCAAACCTGCCGCACAGCTTGCCGCATTTTGTGCAGCAACCACCCAAGTTGGTGGCTGCTGCACGTAAGCTGTCGGCTAAAAAGCTTTCAGAGTTGATGGATATCAGCGACGACTTGGCCAAATTGAACGTTGCACGCTTCAAATCTTGGCAGCCTGAATACACCGCTGAGAATGCCAAACAAGCCGTTTTGGCGTTTGACGGCGATGTTTACACCGGCCTGCAAGCTGCCACGCTGAGTGTGGAAGATCTGAACTGGGCGCAAACGCATCTGGGTATGCTTAGCGGTTTGTATGGTGTGCTTCGACCTTTGGATTTGATGCAAGCTTATCGTTTAGAGATGGGTTCTGCCTTAGCCACAAAAACTGGCAAAACTGAGCATAAAAATTTGTACGGTTTTTGGGGAACGCAAATCACCGAGCATTTGAACGAACGGCTAACTGAGACTAAAAGCGATGTTGTTGTGAACCTCGCATCGCAAGAGTATTTCAAATCCGTCAAAACGGATGCTTTGAAAGCTCGTGTGATTGAGTGCGTTTTTGAAGACGAAAAGAACGGCACGTTCAAAGTCATCAGCTTCTTTGCCAAACAAGCGCGCGGCTTGATGGCGCGTTACATTATTTTGAACCGCATCACAACGCCGGCTAAGCTGAAGAAGTTCAATCTAGCGGGTTACGCTTTCGCTGCAGACGCGTCGACGGATGATCGTTTGGTATTTCAACGACAAACTCCTGCAAGTTAATACCTGCATAAAACACAGTCTAAATTGGCATCTAGCCAGCGTATTTACTGCCTAAATAGCTATGAAAATTAGAGCAAATAATATAGATATTGAAGTCGAAGACACGGGTGCTTTACCCCTTGGCAAGGATGGGCAAGCTCGCCCAGTGGTGCTGCTCATCATGGGTTTGGGCATGCAACTGGTCGCTTGGCCGCCAGCACTGGTACTGGCTTTGATGGAGGCTGGCTACCGCGTGGTGCGACACGACAACCGCGACATTGGTAAGAGCCAAAAGTTCGACAATTTGGGGAATCCTAATTTGATTTGGACGAGTTTGAAGCACAAACTAGGTCTCAGCATCACCCCGCCTTACAGTTTGCAAGACATGGCGCTAGACGCCATTGGCGTCCTGGATGCCTTGAACATTGACCAAGCGCACATCGTTGGCGTTAGCATGGGAGGCATGATTGCTCAGCGTGTGGCGATTGCAGCGCCTAACCGCGTCCTGAGTTTGACCAGTATCATGAGCTCCAGCGGCGCGCGTGGACTGCCGCAGGCGCAGTCCAAAGTGCTCGGCACTTTGCTAAGTCGTCCCAAAAGTAATTCTGAAAGCGACGTTGCAGACCATTACGTCAAACTCTTCAAAGTCATTGGCAGCCCAGGTTTCCCGATTGATGCCGCTGAATCCCGGCGATTGCAGCTGATGCAAAACGGCCTGCCGAATTGGCAAAAATCACCTGCCCAACGCTGGTAATTCATGGCAAAGACGACCCACTCGTACCCTATGCCAACGGTGTTGATACGGCCAATCGCATCAAAGGCGCTCATTTGGTAGGCATTGAAGGCATGGGGCACGATTTGCCGCCTGGCGTGGTGTCGCGCATTACCTCCTTGTTGCTGCCGTTTTTGGCCAGCTAAAGCAAAATAATCGTTATGAACACGCCAGAACAATCTCAATTAGGCAAATCCTCAGCGTATGTTGACCATTACGACGCATCGCTGCTCTTCCCCATTCCTCGTGCTGGCAAACGAGCGCTGATTTATGGACGGCGTTTGAGCTAAGCTGGCTCAACCCGCGTGGCAAGCCACAAGTGGCGATTGCCCACATCACCGTGCCGTGTGACAGTATAAACATTGTTGAAAGCAAGTCGTTCAAGCTGTATTTGAATAGTTTTAACAATTCGCAATTTGCTGACGCTTCAGCTGTTGCTGCTTGCATGCGGGCAGACTTGAACGCTGCGGTTTGGCAACAAGCTGGCTCGGCTCTAGGTGTAAGTCCTGTTCAATCATCCGTTGGCGTCAAAATCTTGTTGCCCGAGATGTTTGACCGTGAGCCGATTCACGAGCTAGATGGGTTGAATTTAGACCGACTTGACATCGAATGTCCTCAAAGCACGCCAGGCTCAGCGCCTACACCCGATTTATTAACGGCTGCTTTTGACGAAGCACCCGTGTCTGAGGTTTTCACCAGCAACTTACTCAAAAGCAATTGCTTGGTCACCGGCCAACCCGATTGGGGCAGCGTGCGCATCATCTACGAAGGACCGCAAATCGACCAAGGTAGTTTGTTGCAATATATCGTGAGTTTTCGCAACCATAACGAGTTTCATGAGCAATGTGTGGAGCGCATGTTTATGGATATTTGGACGCGCTGCAAACCCATCAAGCTTAGCGTGTATGCGCGTTACACACGGCGCGGTGGGTTGGACATCAACCCGTTTCGCACCAGCTACCCACAAGCTGTGCCGCAGAATATTCGTACGGCACGCCAATAGTTTTAAACGGCGCGAAAAAGTTGTGCTGAAAATCTTTTAAATCACCTTCTGAATCAAAGCGCCTTTAAACAGCACTGGCCCAGTTGGACCACCCGCACTTGGCACGCCGCCTTTTGGCTCTAAGCTGATGGCCAATGTAGGCACTTGCTTGACATCACCCTCAGCCGTAGCCAAACGCAGCACTTTATCAGCCCCCAGCACGCCGAGCGAACGCGGCCCACCACTGTTAGGCAGTGCCCACAGTTGTAAAGATTTGTCACTGGCTTCTTGGTAATCACCCACGCGCTGCAACACTAAGTTTTGGTTCTTGGAATCAAACGTTACCAACATGGTTTCGGCAGATTTCGCATCAACCAACACCGCTACGTATTCAATTTTCGGTGCAACTTTAAGCTGAGCACTTAACTCATCGACTTGCTTGCCGCGAATGTCGAGTTGATCACGCAAGCTGAATCCCGTCACCACCGCGAGCACTGTCGCTAATGCGCCAGCAGCCGCAGCACCGCGCCATACCCACAGCCCTTGCCAAACGGTGCTCAACCAAGATGCTGAACCATCGTTATTTGCATGACCGCCTTGCCTCGCCGATTGCCGAGCCAGCTGCATCGCCACAGCATCCCGCTCGGCTTGCACCATGTTTTGTATGCGCGTCCAAACAACTGGAGACGGCAAGATAGGCGATTGCAATTCCGTCATGCCGGACAACCGACCTTGCCAGACCAACGCTGCCGCCCGCACGGTGGCATTTTCGCGAGAGATAGCTTCAAATCGACGACGCGCCCCACCGCGCAAGGTGCCCAGCGCGTAGTTGGCGGCCAAGCGATCTAAAGTTTGTGGGTGTTTGCTGAGGTTCATATAGTTACGTCCTCACGCAAACCGGGCCATGCAACCGCGTAATTGCTCCAAACCACGGCAAATCCAAGTCTTCACCGTGCCCAATGGGAGTTTCAGTTGCTCAGCCAAATCGCTGTGACTCAAGTCGCGCAGATAAGCCAAGCTCACCACTTCGCGTTGTTTGTTGTCCAGTTGGTTCATACATTGTTGCAAGGCCCAAGCTTGTTCACTCGCCAACGCTGTGTTCATGGGGTTGGGTGCATCGCCTTCAATCGTGTCGCTCAAGTATTCATCTAACTCTTGCGTCAAATGCATGCGCTCAGATGCACGTCTACGCAAAAAATCTAAAGCGCGGCTACGCACAATCAAGCCCATCCAAGCCATAGGCGGGCTGAGGCTGGCACGGTAATCAACCGCCGCACGCCAAATATGCATATAGGCCTCTTGCAACACGTCTTCCGCCCACTCGCGCTTGTTCACAACACGCAGCGCCAAACCAAAAAGTTTGGACGATGTCATGTCGTACAGCGCTTTCAAAGCGGCTTCGTCTTGCTTAGCCATTCGGTCTAGGAGTGTCATCAAGTCACTGTCAGCTTGGTTGGTTTGTATTGCGTCCATGACTACATTGTTACTGAAATATACGCATGTTCAAAGCCGATGGATTCAAAAACCACCGTAAATAGATCCCAACAAAGTATTTTGAATTTATTGAATCCAATCCACTATTACTCAACGTATTCAGCATGTCGCTACTTATTTAAGAGCGATTTGAACCATTCAATATTAACTATGAAGGAAGCCATCATGAAATCTCTGATCTTGAACTCAGCCACCCAACCTATCAT
The DNA here is from genome assembly GCA_041178825.1 of Pseudomonadota bacterium. Taxonomy (GTDB): domain Bacteria; phylum Pseudomonadota; class Gammaproteobacteria; order Burkholderiales; family Burkholderiaceae_C; genus Aalborgiella. The sequence continues at coordinate 4,547 of JBEGUP010000164.1, forward strand.
GGCATCAAGCCAGCCGTCGCGCCGCTCATTCATGGGTAGCGCCGGTATGCTGTCAGCAGGCGCAGTGGCACTGTTAGCTGGCAAAGATTCACTCGCGCAAGCCATGGGCGGTGACATGTCCAAAGACGCTGCCATTTTGAACGTCGCACTCGGTTTGGAGCACGAAGCTATCAATGCTTATCAGCTCGGTGCTTTGAGCGGTTTATTGCAAAAGCCCGTGCTCGACATTGCCGTCTCCTTCCAAAGCCACCACAAAGCGCACCGTGATGCTCTGATTGCAACGATTCAAAAAATGGGTGGCACGCCCGTGGCCGAAAAGAAAATTGACGATTATGCAAAGGCATTGAAAGCTGACACCTTGAAAAACCAAGGTGATGTATTGGACTTAGCTGCACGCTTAGAGCTAGGCGCTATCAACGCTTACCTAGGTGTGATCCCAGCCTTTGGCAGCAAAGATTTGGCAAAAATCGCGGGACGTTTGGCAGCTGATGAAACCATGCATTTCACGATTTTGACCAACGCTTTAGGTCGCCCATTGCCTTCTGGCGCTTTGTCATTTGGTGCTTGATGCGTTCGCAAAGTTACCGTGTCGTCATCAGCAGCTTGCTGCTGATGACAGCTTCTTGGGCTATGGCGCAATCAAACGCCATAGCCACAGGTAGTGCTATCAAAGGCAAAGAAATTTACGACGCGAGGTGCAGTGCTTGCCACAGTGTTGACGACAACCGCGTGGGGCCTATGCACCTTGGTGTGTTTGATCGAAAAGCCGGTGGTGTAAAAAACTATCGGTATTCAGACGCTTTGAAGAAAAGCAAAATAGTTTGGAATCGCGATAATTTAACGGCATGGCTAGCCAATCCTGAAATGCTGATCCCTGGTCAACGTATGGGTTACGCCATGGACAATGCGCAAGACCGCGAAGATGTGGTGGCTTATTTGGCGACACTAAAAATCGTCAAATAGTTTGCGATTTAAATCATTCACAAACCCACTAATTCACAAACTTCATGAAGTTGTAAACGGTGTCAAAGGCGCGAGCGCAGGAAACTGCGCTTCGCGCTTTTCTTTTGCCGCAACAATGGCTTCACGCACATGCGCATTGCTCCAAATCGCGCCCTGCAACCAGCCCATTTGCTTGAGCGAGTCTTCTACAGAATGATCGCGCGTGTAGTGAATGGCTTGCTTCGTGCCCCAAATAGCGATGGGCGGTTTGCTGGCGATTTCTTTGGCGCACTGCATGGCAGCGGCCAGCATCTCGTCGTTGGTTTCGAAAACCTCATTCACCAAGCCATACATCTGCGCTTTGTCAGCCTTCAAACGCCTACCGGTGTAGGCCAGTTCTTTAACCACGGCTTCGGGCATCAGTTTAGGTAAGCGCTGCAGCGTACCAACGTCTGCCACCATGCCGATATTGATTTCTTGAATACAGAAAAACGTGTCTTTAGTCGCATAGCGAATGCAGCAAGCCGTCACCATATCAACCGCACCACCAATACAGCCGCCTTGAATCGCCACAATCACAGGGATACGCAGCGACTCTAACTTTGTGAACGTGGCTTGCAAATCTGTGAGCGAATCAAAAATGGCAGCTCGCCCTTCAGGACTTTGGTCGTTCATTTGAATCGCATTTGAAAACGTGTCCAACGACATGCCCGCGCTGAAATGTTTGCCTGTGCTTGATATGACCAAAGCACGCGCTGAGCCATCGCGTTGAATGTGCGTCAACACCTCGTCTAGCTCCCGCCAAAAGGTGGGGTTCATGGTGTTCATCGCTTCGGGGCGATTGAGCACCAAGTGGGCGATGTGCTCGTTGGTACTGAAAGAGAAATAGTGCAGGTTGTTCATAACCTGCACTATAAGTTATTTCAAAAAATTAGATTTTGAAATTTTTAGCCTTATTTAACCGTGATTACATCTCTGTGCATGGGTGCCAATTTAGCCAGCAATTGGTTTTGGCTACTGAAAGCAATACCTTGCGCGTCCATAGATTTTTGCAGCACTTCGACCAAAGCATTGAAGTCTGTTTTGGTGATATCCATATTGCTGTGTGCCAC
>JBEGUP010000165.1:0-4610 GCA_041178825.1 Pseudomonadota bacterium
CACCGGCCTGTCGATGGTCGGGCTGTGAGCCGGCACGGGCCGGCCTGACGGGGTCAGGAGCCCGTGGGGTCCTTGCCCTCCGACGGCTCGCTGGGGCGCTCGTTCGTGGCGGTCGGGTCAGTGGTCATGTGCAATCTCCCCAAGATGCCGCCGTTTGTAGCATTAAAGCAGTACAGTGTATTGTCGTCTGTGCCGCCTCTTAGATATCGTCCCTGATAGTAGGACCCACTAAAAATCATCGGTCCTTTCGTGAGAGTATCCCAAACGACTTTGCCTGTTTTTGCCATTGCAGCGCCATTCTGAACGCGGGCACCCGTCACAAAGTAAGCGTGTAGATCATGCGCAAAGCGATTGAGCTTCATCAAAATACCTTTGTTACCACGCACCAAGGCGTTGTAACCTAGCACAGCAGGAATAGCCACTGCCAAGCCCAGCGCGGTCATGATCAGGGATTCACCAATCGGGCCAGCCACTTTATCGATGGTGGCTTGACCGGCTGCGCCAATGCTCAACAGCGCATGGTAAATACCCCAAACCGTACCAAACAAGCCGACGAATGGTGCTGTAGAACCGACTGACGCCAAGATCGCTAAGCCAGACTGCAGTTTTGCGGTGATTTCGTCCAAGGTGTTGCGCAGGCTACGGGTAATCCAATCACTTTTGTCCAAGCTGTCGTGCAATTGCGCTTTGGCTGGTGTGCCGTCAGTGTTCAAAATATGGGCGGTTGCTTCACGGCCTTCAAGCGCCAACTGGCGCAGTGGGTTTTCAGGCCCACCGCCCAATTGTGAAACGCCCTTGGAGAAGTCTTCACTGTGCCAAAAGCCTTCGGCTTCAGCAGCCAAACGCTTGTATTTAAAAATATCCAAAGTCTTGATGATGATGACCATCCAAGATGCCAGCGACATCGCCAACAACAACAAAGCCACCGTTTTGGTGACCCAATCACCCTGAGACCACACGTTCATCAAACCAAATTGCGAATTCATTTCAAAAGCTCCAAAAAAATCAAACTACCAAAAAACTAAACAAACAACAACTACTTGATCAAGCTAAAAGGAATGGGAACGACATACAACATATCCTCAGGCACACCATCTCGTTTTCCTGGCACAAACTTCCACTTGATAACTGTTGCTAACGCCGATTGATCCAATCGATCAAAACCACTAGATTGTTTCAACTCAACTTTGAGCGCAGAACCATTTGCGCTAACGAGAACTCGAACAAACACTACCCCTTCTTCCCGTAAACGGTTGCTTAATGCCGGATAAGGTGGTTTCGGGTTATTTAAATACGACGCATCGCTAGACGGCAACACGATTTTGGGCGCTGCTGGCGGCGCAGGTGGCGCTGGAGCAGCTACCGCAGCCACTGCTACAGTCGGCACGTACGGCGCTGGTGGAGCGATGGGCTGCACCGATGGCGCGTTAGGCGTTGGCGTCGCGTCTGCCACGGCAAGCAAAGTGGGCGCCACTTGCGTGACTTGTTTGGGCTTACTCACCACCTGCTTAACTGGCTCTGGCGGCTTAGGTGGTGCAGGGTCAGCTCTTGGTGTTGGCAACTCAACCATTTGCGCCAATATTTCGACGGGCACAATCATTTCTACAGCGCGCATCAGCAAACCCGTTTGCAGCGCCCAAATAGCGAGAGCATGAAACAGTAGCACAGAGCCAGCAATGACCAGATTGCGGTTTGCCGCAAAGAAAGAAGGTTTATCTAAAGAGGAAGACATGGGCAAAGACAAGGCACTAGATGACATGAAAGAAATAGCAGTTATAGTTTTGTGGGTTGATAAATGACTTTGGCGCTCACTTGCGACAAGGTAGCGCAACCAGTCAAGGCCATTGCCACCTCAAGCTCGTCGCGCAGCAAGCGCAGCACATGCGCCACGCCCACCGCGCCTGCATTTGCCAAGCCGTACACATAGGGTCGCCCCACCATCACGGCAGTTGCACCTAAAGCGATGGCTTTGAGCACGTCTGTGCCACGACGTATGCCGCCATCGACCAAAATGGGTATATCACCCGCCAATTTCTGCGCTATACGCGGCAACACATCGGCTGTTGCGACTGCTGTGTCTAGGGTGCGACCACCATGGTTTGACACCACTATCCCTGCCACTCCCAAATCAGCAGCTTGGCGCGCATCATCTTCGTGCAAGATGCCTTTGAGAATGATGGGCAAGCTAGTGATGCTTTGTAGCCAAGTAATGTCATCCCATGTAGGCGCAGTCGTTAGCAATCCATCAAACAAAGCGCTTTGACCAGGTTTTAAGGCTGCAGTTTGCGCGTCTTGCAGACCAGCAAGATTCACCGCAGATACGCCAACAGGTAATTTGAAATTCGCACGTCGCTCGCGGTCACGATAGCCTTGTGTAGGTGCATCGACCGTAACGACCAATGCCTCATAACCCGCCGCTTCAGCGCGTTGCACCAATTCATTGGTAAAGCCACGGTCATTTAGCATGTACAACTGAAACCACAGTGGACCGCGGGTTGAATCGTTGCTAGGATTTAAAACAACTGACGCTACCGACTCAAGTGAAGTACTGGATTGTGTGCTCAACACCATGCCCGCGCCCAAGGCTGCGGCTGCATGCGCAGTAGCCAACTCACCATCTGGGTGCGCCATGCGCTGGTAAGCCACGGGTGCGAGGAAAATAGGATGCGCAAGCGTTTTACCCAACAATTGCGTACGCGTATGACCGCCTGCCAAGGGCTGCAACACGCGCGGTCGCAATTTCAATCTTGACCATGCGTAGCTGTTGGTGTGCATGGTCAGCTCATCGCCCGCGCCACCGTAAAAATACGCTTGTGCGTTCTCATCCAGAACTTTTCGCGCATGGTTTTCGTGGTCAATCAAAGTTACCACACCGCTAGGAATTGATGCCACTTTAGGAACGACATCGACAGCTCGCAGTGCTGTGCTCAAGTTTGCAGACATCAAGAATCCGCCCACTGCCGCAGCAGGTTATGGTAGGTGCCCGTCAAAGCCACAGCCTCATCCGTTTCACCATGCTTAGCACGCAAAGCTTGGATGGTGTTATCCAAGTCGATGAGCAAGTTGCGCTGCTCATCGCTGCGAACCATACTTTCAATCCAGAAGAAGCAAGCCAAACGCTCACCACGGGTAACGGGTGTGACTTGATGCACGCTGGTGCTGGGGTACAAAACCATGTCGCCGGCAGCCAATTTGATACGCTGCTCGCCAGTGCTGTCATGCACCACCAGCTCACCACCATCGTAGCTTGCGGGGTCTGACAAAAACAAGGTGGCCGATATGTCGGTGCGTACACGCTGACCCGTATCTGGCGCAAAGCGAATAGCGTTGTCCACGTGCCGCCCGTAAAACATAGGTTCGGCATTGTCGGAATGGCCATAGCGGTTAAAACGTGGGGTGAACAATTTTTTAGGCAGCGATGCTGCAAAAAACAGCGGATGTCTATCCAAAGCTTTGAGCACCAAGGTGCGCAAAGCTTTAGCCGCATCACAGTCATGCGGCAGTTGGGTATTATTTTTAACCAGTGCGGCTTGCGTGCCCGCACTGGCGCGACCATCGCTCCAAGGCGCATCCAACAAAAGGTCTAAGGCTTGACGCACTTCGACAGGGGAGAGAACTTGTTGGATGTGTTGGAGCATGGCGCTATTTTAAAACTCAACCGATGGGTCAATTAAAACTTGACTGAACCCGTCAATTGGAATACGCGGCCTGCACCTGGGATGTAATGACCAGAGTACAACGCATCAGCGTACAATTTGTTGGTGACGTTGGTCACGTTAGCCTTCAATGTGAACTTTTCATTGAACGCGTATTCAGCCATCAAATCAGTTGTGACAAAACTAGGCGCAGACCAGCCAGGGTTACGGTTAGGCGTTTGCTCGCTACGGAAATTCACACCCGCACCCAAACGCAATTGTGACGTTACTTGGTAAGTTGCCCACACAGTACCACTGTGCTTAGGCGTCAATGACGAACGCGTACCCGCACCCTCGCCCACACCAGCCACAGAGCCTGGTGCGCCCACATCGATTTTGGCAACCGGCGTGAAGGCGTATGAACCATAAATCTCCAACTCTTTGGTCAAACGGCCAGTCACATCGATTTCAAAACCAGCCGCGTGACGCTTGCCTGAGAGCAAGTTTTGTGTGGCTGCAGAATCAGGGTCACGGTTACGCTCGTTGTTTTTGATCGCGTAGAACATCGCCAAGCGGGTTGTGAAACGCTTGTCGGCAGAATCTATCTTTGCACCGATTTCGTAGTTCACGCTGCCTTCTGGGCCAGTGTTCGCTGTTTGGTTGTCATACTGGTAGGTGTCGCCAGAGGTATTGAACGATGTGCCGTAAGACGCATGGAACGACGTTGTTGCAGATGGCTGGTACAACACACCCAAACGCTTGCTGAGCAAGGTGTCAGAGCGCTCGTTGTAAGCCGCCGCTGCTGCGGTAGCTGCAGCTGCTGTGTATTTGCCTTTGAAGTTATCTAAGCGCAAACCACCCAGGACCTTCCACTCGGGCGCAACTTGCACCAGATCTTGTACATACAAACCCAAAGCAGTTGCATCAAATGCACGACCAACACTCAAAGCACGCAAGTCTTCATTCACACTAGCA
>JBEGUP010000166.1:0-4577 GCA_041178825.1 Pseudomonadota bacterium
CTCTATGGCACAGGTCAACTCCCTAAATTTGAAGGCGATTTGTTTGCCGCTAAAAAGGGAGGCCAAGATGGCGAAGCCGTACCTGACAACGCCGCGCTGTACCTGATTCCGACTTCCGAAGTGCCGTTGACCAACTTGGTGCGTGACCAGATCATTCAAGAATCTGAGCTGCCGATCAAAGTCACCGCCCACACGCCGTGCTTCCGCTCAGAAGCTGGCAGCTATGGCCGCGACACCCGTGGCATGATCCGCCAGCACCAGTTTGACAAAGTGGAAATGGTGCAAATCGCGCACCCCGAGCGCAGCTACGAAGCGCTGGACGAAATGGTGAAGCACGCTGAGGCGATCTTGCAGAAGTTAGGGCTCGCTTACCGGGTGGTCAGCCTGTGTATTGGTGATATGGGTTTTGGCGCTGCGAAAACTTACGATTTGGAAGTGTGGTTGCCGTCGCAAAACACCTACCGCGAGATCAGCTCCGTTTCTAACTGCGAGTCCTTCCAAGCCCGCCGCTTGCAAGCTCGTTTTAAAAATGCGCAGGGCAAGATGGAGTTCGTTCACACGCTGAATGGTTCAGGTTTAGCCGTTGGCCGCACCTTGGTCGCTGTGCTGGAAAACTACCAAAACGAAGACGGTTCGGTGACGATTCCTGAGGTTTTGCGTCCTTACATGGGCGGCTTGGAAAAGTTGACGCCAGCATAATGCAGCGCGCTCCTAAACCTGATCCCGTATCCTCAGAAGCCAAACCTCGCGTCAGGCCGCCCAGAACCACATTGGCAGACCGTCAAGGTTTGCCGCGTGGCAGCCGTCCGCCTGTAAAAGCGACTACTGAAAGTCGCCCCGAGCGTGCAAATGGTCTATCAAAGCCAGCAAACATTGCCGAACAAAAAGTCGGCGACCGCCTAGCCAAGCGCCTAGCGTTGCAGGCAAACTGCTCGCGCAGCCAAGCCGAGCAATACATTGAAGGCGGCTGGGTACGGGTGGATGGTCAAGTCATTGAAGCCGTAGGCGCTCGTGTGTTGGCGCACCAAACCATCGAATTGGATAAAAATGCCAGCTTAGAAGCGCTAGAAGACGTCACGATTTTGATGCACAAGCCCGTAGGCTTTGACTCTGGCGAAGGCGGCAACCCCGCGTTGTTGTTGCTAGACCCAGCGAAACAGTCGATTGACCCCAATCTTGCCGGTGGCGCATCAGCATCTACGCGGTTTTTGCAACGCCATTTCACCAATTTGACGCCCACCACGCCTTTGCCTTTTGAGGCCAGCGGTTTGATCGTCTTCACCCAAGATTTTCGCATCGCCCGCAAGCTGAACGACGACGCTGACCGTGTCGAGCAAGAGTGCATGGTGCAAGTCGATGCAAAACGCGGCCTGCAAGGCCCGTTGACAGAGGATGTGATCTACCAAGCGCTTGATCGCCTGTGCCACGGCCTCAGTTTCAACGGCATCCCGCTGCCACCCATCAAAGTCAGCATCGCCCAACATACCGACAAAGAGCTATGGCTGCGTTTCGCCTTCAAAGGCATACGCCCCGGCCAAATCCCGCAAATGATAGAACGCGTCGGCCTGCGACTACTCGCTATCAAACGCATCCGCATCGGGCGCATCCCGATGGGAGATTTGGCAGTGGGTGAGTGGCGGTATTTGCCGGTTTATAAGCGGTTTTGAGTGGTTATTGCTAAAACAGCTGTTTCAGCTAAAATAGCTGCAAAAGCTTTTTAAACCATGAGGCCGCAATCATGCAAACCATGACATCGCTTGAAGCGCAAAACCGATTTGGCGAGATGATCGACACCTCGCAGCGTGAGCCTGTGCTCATTACCCGAAGAGGGCGCCCCGTGTCGTTTGTTATTTCTGCACCGTCTAGGGGCGCTGCTAATGGTAGCCAAGCTTCTTTGTTGCATTTCATGAAGCTGGTTGCTGAGCTTGCCCCTTTACGTGGCACAGAGGCTGCTGATGCTTATACGGCTTACGCAGCCAAAATCGGTAACAAAGCTGAGGCAGAAGGTCTGACTGAGGAGCAGATTACTGCATTGGTACGTGCTACTCGATGAGTTTGCGCAAAAAATTACGTGTTGTTTTTGACACCAATGTGCTCATTAGCGCCGCCATTCTCAGTAAATCAATATCGGCAAAGGCATTTCGGCATGGCTTAGAGTACTTTGAGTTGGTGCACTCAGGTTCTACTTATGCCGAGCTCGCTGAGGTACTTGAACGTCCGAAGTTTGCAAAATATTTGACTGAGTTAGAGCGTGAAACATTTTTATCTCTGGTAGCACAAGCCAGTCTGCCCATAGAAGAGCACAGTACCATCGCTGACTGCGAAGATCCCAAAGACAATAAGTTTTTAGAGCTGGCTATAGATGCAAATGCAACGATTGTTGTTAGTGGCGATGCGCATTTATTGACGATGCATCCTTACCGCGCTGTAACTATTCTTTCGCCCGCTGCCTTTGTGCAACTGGTTATCGAATAAAAATTACGCCTGCAACACCCCACCCACCAGCCGCAACTGCCGATCACACCGCGCTGCTAAGGTTTCGTCATGCGTCACCACCACAAAAGCTGTGCCGTTGGTTTTTGCCAAATTAATCATCAAATCAAACACGCCGTTAGCGGTGTTGCGGTCTAAGTTGCCAGTCGGCTCATCCGCCAGCACGCAAGCTGGTTGGGTGACCAAAGCACGGGCGATGGCGACGCGTTGGCGTTCGCCGCCTGACAGCTCGGCAGGGCGGTGGTGCACACGGTCTTTCAGGCCCACTTCTGCTAATATTTTGATAGCGGCTTGGGCAGATAATTCGCCGGATAGACGTCGAATCCACAGTGGCATGGCAACGTTGTCTTGTGCGCTGAATTCGGCCAGCAAATGGTGAAATTGGTAAACAAAACCCAGGTGTTGGTTGCGCAAATTGCCAATCTCGGCCTCGTTCAAGCTGGCCAGTTCCTGCCCTTTGAGCTTCACCGAGCCGGTCGTTGGTGAATCAAGTCCGCCCAGCAAATGCAGCAGCGTACTTTTACCCGAACCAGACGCGCCGACAATTGCCAAAATCTCACCCGCATGGACTTGCAAATCCACGCCTTGCAGCACAGTCACGTCTAAAGGGCCTTCGACAAAGCGTTTGCCCAAGTTGGTGGCGGACAGCACCACTTCTTTGTCTAGATTATTCATATCTAAGCGCCTCCGCCGGATTAATTCGACTGGCACGCCAGCTGGGGTACAGGGTGGCGGCAAAGGCCAAAATCAGGGAGATGATGGCAACGGGCATGATGTCGGCCATTTGTGGGTCGCTGGGCATGCCGTTGAGCAGGTAAATGTCTTTGGGCAAAAAGCTGGCGTTGAACAGGCGCTCGATAGAGGGCACGATCACGTCGATATTGAAGGCGATACCCAAGCCCAGCAGCAAGCCAGACAGCGTGCCAATCACCCCCACCGTCGCGCCCTGCACCACAAAAATCCCCATGATGCTTTTCGGGCTCGCGCCCAGTGTGCGCAAAATGGCGATGTCGGCGCGTTTGTCGGTCACCGTCATTACCAGCGTGGAAACCAGGTTGAAGGCGGCGACCGCGACGATCAGCGTCAAAATGATGAACATCATGCGCTTTTCGACCTGCACGGCGGCAAACCAAGTTTTGTTTTGCCGCGTCCAGTCGCGCACGATCAGGTCGCCGGTCAAGGTTTGGCTGAGCTGTTTCGCCACATCGCGGGCTAGATGCAGGTCTTTAAGTTTCAGGCGGATGCCCGTTGGCCCTTCCAGTCGGAACATCTTGGCCGCATCATCCATGTGCATCATCGCCAGCGTGGCGTCGTACTCAAAATGACCCGAATCAAACGTGCCCACCACAGTTAGCTGCTTCATGCGCGGCACCACGCCAGCGGGGGTGACCTGGCCGCTGGGGGCGATCAGCGTCACGCGGTCACCTTTGCCTACGCCGAGTTGACGCGCCAGTTCGTAGCCCAGCACCACACCAAACTCGCCTGGAACCAGTGCTTTGACGGCGTCTAAGTTTTGCTTGCTGGCGGCTAAATCGGTCACTTGGGCTTCGGTCGCAGGGTCAATGCCACGAATAACTGCGCCTTTCATGTCCTCGCCCCTTGCTAACAGTGCCTGAGTAGCTATGAAACTGGAAGCGCCAATCACTTGCGAATTGGCTTTAGCCTCAGCCAGTGTTTTCGCCACATCGGGCAATGCAGCGCCACCGGGGCTGAAGATCTCGATGTGCGAGACCACGCCCAGCATTCGGTCACGCACTTCTTTTTGAAAGCCGTTCATCACCGACAGCACGATGATGAGCGCTGCCACCCCCAGGCCGATGCCGAGCATTGACACGCCCGAGATAAACGAGATAAAGCCATTGCGCCGCGTGGCACGACCCGCGCGGGTGTAGCGCCAGCCGAGTTTGAGTTCGTAGGGGAGTTGCATAGATGGAGGGTATGGTAACAGCGAAGGAGATTAGGAAAGCTAAGAGCGACAATAGGGTATGTCTGAAACTGCCACCCATCTGTTGATTCCTTTTGCTTCTATAAGTTCTTCTTTAAGTTCAGAAGCCGCCACCAAGTATGTGCAAGACTTGAAATTA
>JBEGUP010000167.1:0-4549 GCA_041178825.1 Pseudomonadota bacterium
CACGATCAAAGCGTTAGTCGCTGGCGAGGTGGGTGTTGCGGTGTCTTCGCTGAGCTTTAATGATTTGCGAATCATGGGGGCTTTGGTGGCAAAGCTTTCATCCTGCTTCAAATCTGGCAGCTCGCCCGTATCACGCGCATGGGCAACCACGTCGCACAGCAGCTTCAAACCCATGGGCGCGAGCGAACGCTCCCACAGGCTGCGGGCGTCGTCGTTTTTAGCGACAAAACACCAGTCTTGCGCAGCGATGCCGCCTTTGTCCCAGCCGTCCGCCAAGTGGTATACCGAGCCGCCGGCAATCGGGTCGCCACTCAAAATCGTCCACTCCACAGCTGCGATGCCACGGTGGCGCGGCAACAGTGAAGGGTGGTAGCCCACGCCACCCAAGCGAGATTTGACCAAAGCCTCGTCACTGATACGTGCATGCGTATGCGCGGCGATGATGACGTCTGTACCTGCAGCAATTGCGTCGCCAGACACGGTTTTGGGGTTCTGTTGAATATGCACTGGAATGCCAGCCTTTTGCGCTGCCAAGGCCAAACGGTCATCCGCTGCGATGGTGACAACGCCAGCAATCTCAACCCCTTGCACTTGCCGCAGCGCCTCTAAAACGCTAGCGCCAAAAAAACGTGAACCCACCAAAGTAATTTTCATAAGAACTCCAAAGCTAACCGTATAAAGCTGTTGATTAAAGCAGTTGAGTAAAAACTGTTTACTTAACAGCTAAGATGATAATTTCAAATCACCCAAAAAATCGACGCAAAGGCAAAGATGGCAAAGATGACAGAACGTAAAACACACCTAGATGGTATTGCCGTTTCCTTACTCGTCGTTTGCTGCTTGTTTTGGGGCGCTCAGCAAGTGCTTATCAAAGCAACTTTGGCAGAATTGCCACCCTTTTACCAAGCCAGTTTGCGCTTTATCGGTGCGACCGCTTTGCTCATGCTGTGGTGCAAATGGCGCAATATCCCGTTGTGGGGGCGTGATGGCAGCTTGAAGCCCGGCGTGATTGCAGGCTTGTTGTTTGCGGTCGAGTTTTCAGCGATTTACATGGGGCTGCAGTTCACCAGCGCTTCGCGGCTCACGGTGTTTTTGTACACATCACCGTTTTGGGTGGCAGTGTTAGTGCCGCTTTGGGTGCCTGCTGAAAAAATAGGCAAATGGCAGTGGCTGGGTTTGATTTTGGCTTTTTGTGGCGTGACATTGGCGCTGTTTGACGGTTTTAGCAGCGCCACGCCTTTGTCAGTTGGGCATTGGAAGGGCGATTTGCTCGCATTGGCGGGCGGATTGGGTTGGGGGCTAACCACGGTGGTGATTCGAACTAGCGTTTTGGCGAATCTAAGTCCTGAAAAGATGCTTTTCTATCAAAGTGCTGTCTGCGCGGTGCTGTTTCCTTTAGTGTCTTTGGTATTGGCTGAGCGTTGGTCAAATACTTGGAGTAGCTTTGCCATATCGTCGATGCTTATTCAAACCATCGCGGGAGCTTTCCTCAGCTTTTTAGCTTGGATGTGGATGTTGCGTCATTATCCAGTTACCAAAATTTCTGGATTTGCTTTTTTAACACCACTTTTTGCCTTGATCGTTGGCAATTTGTGGCTGGGCGAAGCGCTGACGATCCCGTTGATATTTGGCTTGGTTTGTGTCGCGGTAGGGATGCTGTTCGTGAATCGTAAAAGTTAAGTTTGAAGTCAATTCAACCCAAACACCCTCGCCCCATTCTTCCAGCCAATATTGCTTGCCACATCGGTAGGCAAACCACCCAGCCAAGTACGGTATCCCATCATCAGCTCTTCGTAATACGCCCAACGTTGGTTGACCCAAGTGTCAGAGCCGATGAGGAAGCGATCTGGAAAATCCAATGCCAGGCTGCGCCATTCGGGGCAGAGTTGGCCACCATCACACGTCAAGCCCGGGCGGTAGGACAGCTCGCCCATCAGCTTCGGGTATTTGGTCAGCAAGCTACGCACCCGCTCTGCCGAGGCACCGCCAATGCCTGTGTGCGCCCAAATCAAGCGCGCTTGGGGCGCGTGCGCCATCAGCAAATCAATGGCGGTATCGTCCACATGTGCCAATACAGCGAGTTGATTGTCTTGTGCAAAACGCATCAACTTTTTCGCCACCTCGCCATTGGCATTGGCGCTATCGTACAAATGAAATTCGCCTATGCCTTTGTACGCGCCGCTGGCTGTGCCTTTGGCGTATTCAGACAACACCATTTTGTAAATGGATTCGTCAGCAAACCAGCCTGTGTAGTCCGCACGGTTGCGGTACAAGCGGATGAAGGGCACCACGTTGATGCCTGCAGATTTCACCTCCGCACTGGCTGCTAAGGTGATGGTTCCCGCATTCGGGCGGGAATTGCCGACAAAAGCTTTGACGCCGCTGCGCGACAACCGCCCCACCACATCAGGCACGTCATGCGGGCCTACTTTGCCGTTCCAAGCTTCTTCGTTGTAGTGCAGATGCGCGTCAAAAAGTGGGCCGGTGTAAGGCGCTTGGGCAAAGACAGAACCACATGAAAAAAGTACAAAGACAAAAACGCTAAGCCGCTGCACTGTTTTTTTCATGGTGGTTCCTTTTAACTTACCGTATTTTCCCTTTAATTCGCTTTTTGCATCAATTCGATTTAAATCAACCCCAAACTTCTTGCGCCGTCTCAATCACCAATCGCAACTTGGCGCGCTGTGCTTCCACAGCGATGTCGTTGCCATGCACGGTGCTGCTGAAGCCGCATTGCGGTGACAGCGCGAGTTGCTCCATCGGAGCGTAGCGGGCGGCTTCGTCGATGCGGCGTTTCAGGGCGTCTTTGTCTTCCATCGCGCCAAATTTGGTGGTCACCAAGCCCAGCACCACGGTTTTACCTTTGGGCAGGTAGCGCAGGGGTTTGAAGTCGCCACTGCGGTCGTCGTCGTATTCCATGAAATACGCGTCGATGTTCATTTCTTTGAGCAAAGCTTCCGCCACCGGCTCGTAGTTGCCCGAAGCGGCGTGCGTGCTTTTGAAGTTGCCACGGCACAGGTGCATCGCCAGCGTCATGCCAGCGGGTTTTTGCGCAACGACGAGGTTGATGAATTTGGCGTAGCGGTGCGCTAATTCATTGGGGTCATCGCCCCGGCTTTTGGCGGCTTCGCGCATGTTGACATCGCACAAATACGCCAAGTTGGTGTCGTCCATTTGCACGTAGTCGCAGCCTGCAGCGCTTAAAGAACGCAACTCGTCTCCATACGCTTTGGCAACATCGGTATAAAAATCAGGCTCTAGCTCAGGGTAGGCCGTGCGGCTGATGCCCGCGCGACCACCGCGAAAGTGCAGCATGGTGGGTGATGGAATCGTCACTTTGGCTTTGTGGCCAGCGCTGACTTGCGATTTCAGGAAGTTGTAATCAGCCAGTTGAATCTGCTTGGCGTGCGTCACTTTGTCCACCACGTGGATGGCTGGCGGCATCAAATGCTCTTTGCCGTCTGCACCAATGCCAATGGTCACTTCGCCCACCTTCACACCGCCTAGTTGTTCTAAAAAGTCCAAATGGAAGTAGGTGCGGCGAAACTCGCCATCGGTCACACTTTTCAGGCCCACATCTTCTTGAAACTTCACGATTTCAGCAATCGCTTTGTCTTCCACCAAACGCAATTGTTCTGCGGTGATGCTTCCTTTGGCTTTTTGCTCACGCGCTTCCAGTAAAAACTTAGGGCGCAAAAAGCTGCCAACGTGGTCGTAATGGGCGGGTAGATGCGGCGGTAAGTGAGCCATTGATGTCTCCAAGTGGTTAAGTGTTAAGAATGCAAAACATCATCATAGAGCATATTTTCAAAGAAGCAAAAATACAATAAGAGCTAAAAAAAGCTGAAAATTGACAAAAATCAAGCAAAATACGGCTTTAATGTATACAATAAAAATGCATGAACGCTAAAACTCCTACTTTTCCATTAAACGCTTGGTACGCTGCCGCCTATGACGTCGAGCTAGGCCGCAAGCTCATGGCGCGTACGGTTTGCAATCAAAAAATCGTGATGTATCGCAAGTTAGACGGTACTGTTGCCGCTTTGGAAGACGCCTGTTGGCATCGACTCATGCCGCTGTCCTTGGGGCATTTGGATGGCGATGAAGTCACCTGCGGCTACCACGGTTTGGTGTACAACGCGCAAGGCCGCTGCACCCACATGCCTAGCCAAGAAACGCTGAACCCCTCCGCCTGCGTGCGCAGCTTTCCCGTTGTCGAAAAACACCGCTTTGCTTGGATTTGGCCAGGCGACCCCGCCAAAGCCGACCCTGCTTTGGTGCCCGACATGCATTGGAACGACGACGCAGAGTGGGCGGGCGACGGCAAGATGATTCGCGTGAATTGCGATTACCGCTTGGTGGTCGACAATTTGATGGATTTGACGCACGAAACCTTTGTCCACGGCTCCAGCATCGGCCAGCGCGCCGTGGCCGAAGCGCCCTTTGTCGCTACGCACGGCGACCGCACCGCGACGGTGACGCGTTGGATGGAAAACATCGATGCGCCACCATTTTGGGCTGGGCAAATCAAACATGCGCTGGGCTATGA
>JBEGUP010000168.1:0-5462 GCA_041178825.1 Pseudomonadota bacterium
CCGCACAGCTTGTCTTCAGCATCCGTGACCAAAACAGAGGTAATGCTATGAAGCTCCATCAATTCTGCAGTCGCAACAGCCAGCTCATTGGCTTTAACGGTACGTGGAGAATTGTGCATCACATCCGCGGCAGTAAGGTGACGTAAATCAACACCTTTTTCAATCAATCTGCGTAAGTCGCCATCGGTGAAAATGCCAATCACATGGTCTTTCGCGTCAACAATGGCAGATGCACCTACGGATTTAGCGCTCATTTGCCGCATCAGTTCATTGAAACTAGCATCCGCTTGTACTTTGGGAACATCTGGACCAGATCGCATCACATCGCTGACATGGGTTAATAGCTTGCGACCCAAGGCCCCACCAGGGTGCGAGCGTGCAAAATCCTCTGCCTTAAAACCACGTGCGTCAAGCAAAGAAACTGCCAGAGCGTCACCAAGCGCGAGTTGCGCTGTCGTGCTGGCTGTAGGCGCTAAATTTAATGGGCATGCTTCTTTTGCAACACCACTGTTCAACGTGATGGTTGAATGCTGCGCCAAAGTCGATGTCAAACCACCTGTCATAGCGATCAAGGGCACGCCTTGGCGCTTAAGCATAGGTAAAATCATGTTCAATTCTGCAGATTCACCACTGTTGGAGATAGCAAGTACCAAATCAACCGATTTGACCATGCCTAAATCCCCATGGCTGGCTTCCGCAGGATGAACAAACATAGCCGGTGTACCCGTAGAGGCCAAGGTGGCAGCGATTTTTCGCCCAACATGACCACTTTTCCCCATGCCCATCACGACCACGCGCCCACGCACTGCCAAAATCGCTTGAACAGCAGCTATAAATGCTTGGTCAATCCGTGTTTTTAGTCCAAGTATGGCGGCGGCTTCAATGTCCAGCGTTTCTAACGCGAGGCGTATAGTTTTTTGAGCGTCAAATGTCATCGGGTCATTTTATCGATTTATAGCGGCAACTCTAGGCTAATATAGGCCTATGACCTCACTAGAACTCACCTTACTTTACCTCTTTGCGGCGGTATTGGGTGTGATTGTCTGCCGGACGTTTAAATTGCCTCCTATGTTGGGCTATCTTGCGGTGGGCGTGGTGATAGGTCCCAACATGCTGGCCTTGGCTAAAAACACGCAGAGCATCCAACATTTGGCAGAGTTTGGCATCGTATTTTTGATGTTTGCCATCGGGCTGGAGTTTAATTTACCCAAGTTACGCACCATGCGACGGCATGTGTTTGGGTTAGGTTTGCTGCAAGTTACTTGTACCATGCTAGCGGCCACAGCAGTTTCTTTGATGCTAACCACCTATTTGCCAGCAGCTTGGCGTTTGTCATGGCAGGCGGCGTTAGCGCTCTCTGGTGCTTTGGCCATGAGCAGCACAGCCATTTTGGTCAAACTCATGACTGAGCGCTTAGAGCTTGACTCTGAGCATGGCAAACGGGTGATGGGCGTCTTGTTGTTTCAAGATCTGGCAGTTGTGCCTCTCTTGGTACTCATTCCAGCGTTGGGTGCATCGGATGAAAATCTATTCACAGCCTTGGCAATCGCTGGACTGAAAGCCGCCGCTTTAATCACGGTGTTGTTAGTGGGTGGTCAGCGTGTCATGCGTGCCTGGCTCACGTTGGTGGCGCGTCGAAAGAGTGATGAACTCTTCATATTGAATTTGCTATTGATCACGCTTGG
The DNA here is from genome assembly GCA_041178825.1 of Pseudomonadota bacterium. Taxonomy (GTDB): domain Bacteria; phylum Pseudomonadota; class Gammaproteobacteria; order Burkholderiales; family Burkholderiaceae_C; genus Aalborgiella. Next base: position 1,686 of record JBEGUP010000168.1, read on the forward strand.
CTTGGCTTGGTTGACGGAACTGGCCGGCTTATCGCTAGCGTTGGGTGCGTTTATCGCTGGCATGTTGATTTCTGAAACGGAATTTAAGCACCAAGTTGAGACCGATATACGACCGTTTCATGATGTGTTACTGGGTTTGTTTTTCATCACCATCGGCATGATGTTGAATTGGCGCTTGGTTTGGGATCGTTGGCCCTTGGTTTTGCTGCTGGTTGTTGTTCCTGTATTGTTCAAGTTGGTATTGGTTATGTTGCTGGCGCGAGGCTTGGGTGCAACGACAGGTGTTTCTTTGCGTACGGGTATTTATTTGGCGCAAGCGGGAGAGTTTGGTTTTGTGTTGCTCACCTTGGCGCAACAAAACGAATTGGTGCCACGCGCTTTGCTAAACCCCATTTTGGCCAGTATGGTTTTGTCCATGTTGGCAACGCCGTTTTTGGTGATGTATAGCAACAAAATTGTGATGAAACTCGTCAGTAGCGATTGGTTGCAACAGTCTTTGCAAATGACGGGTATCGCTCGCAAGGCTATGGGTGCAAACAAGCATGTGATTATTTGTGGCTACGGTCGTTGCGGCCAAAATTTAGCACGGTTGCTCACCGCAGAAAAAATTCCGTATATCGCATTAGATTTAGATCCTGATCGTGTTCATCAGGCTGCAGCTGCCGGTGACAAAGTTGTCTATGGCGATGCAGTGCGATTACAGGCGTTGATGGCTGCAGGATTAGCTCGTGCCAGCGCCGTTGTGGTGACCTATTTAGATACGCCAAGTGCGATGAAGGTGTTGCTTAATACGCGTAGTCATGCACCCAAAGTTCCGGTGATAGTCCGTACGGTTGACGATCACGATATTGAAAAATTACAGCTGGCTGGCGCGACCGAAGTTGTGCCAGAAGCCATAGAAGGCAGCTTGATGCTGGCCAGCCATGCTTTGGCGTTGGTAGGTGTGCCTATGCGTCGCGTCATTCGCGTGGTGCAGGAGCAGCGTGATGCACGATATAACTTGCTGCGAGGTTATTTTCATGGCAATGACGATGATACGGCTGATGAGCTAGGTAGTGCTCGATTAGGTTCTGTCACATTGACGGAACGAGATCATGCGGTCAACAAGCAATTTATTCAGATCGTCAACGCATTGAAGGACGTACAGGTGATTAGCCTAAAACGCAAGAATGGACAGCAAATTAGTTTGAGCGAAGCGCATGCATTTGCTGATGCTGCATCCGTACTTGGAGCTGGCGATACTTTGGTGCTTTCTGGTAAGCCAGAAGCCTTGGATTTGGCTGAAAAACAATTGGTAAATGGTTGATGGCACATCAAAACGTAGTGCAGCAACCTATGCCTAAAGTTTTATGGGCATTGTTATTTGGTAATTTTGTGATTGGCACTGGCGTCATGGTTGTGCCTGGAACACTCAATGTGATCAGCCAGTCAATGCTCGTTTCTGTTGCTGTTGCGGGTCAGCTCATATCTGCAGGTGCACTCTTGATGTGCATTGGCGCACCATTGTTTGCATCTGTGGTTGCTGGTTGGGATAGACGCCGTTTGTTAGCCTTGTCCATGCTTTGGTATGCTCTTTTTCATGCCATTTGCGCGGTCATGCCAGATTTTGCCAGTTTGCTCATCGTGCGGGTGGTGACGATGATTTCGCCAGCTATCTTTACCCCGCAAGCTGCCGCTTGTATCAGTTTGTTGGTGCCTGAGCAGCAAAGGGGGCGTGCGATTACTTTCGTTTTTCTTGGCTGGTCAGTTGCTTCTGTACTTGGCATGCCTTTGGGAGCTTATTTGGGCGGCACACTGGGCTGGCGCAGTGCTTTTTGGTTGGTTGCAGTGCTCAGCATCATCAGTGCGGCGTGGGTCTGGCGTGCTATGCCAAACGGTGTGAAGCCGCCCGCATTGTCGCGTGCTGCTTGGGCTGCTACCCTGCAATCTCCAGCCCTGATGACTTGTGTTTTGGTCACCACCTTGTACGCCGCTGGGCAGTTTGTGATTTTTGCGTACTTGGCACCCTACTACAAGGCTACTTTAAATATTTCCGCATTTGAATTAAGCGCACTCTTCATGTGGTTTGGGATTTTTGGTTTATTGGGAAATATGTGGATGTCGCGCCATGTTGACCGTTTAGGCGCGCCGCGCATGGTGTGGATGGGGCTTTGCGGCATGATTATCAGTCTGCTGATCTGGCCTTTGGGTACGACCTTGTTGTTGGCTGCCATGGTTATGCTTCCTTGGGCGTTAGGAGGATTTGCGACCAACTCAGCGCAACAAGCGCGATTGGTAGGTTTGGCTCCCGCGTTAGCAAGCGGTTCAGTTTCTTTGAATACGTCTGCTATGTACGCAGGGCAGGCCATTGGTGCGGCACTAGGTGGCTTGCTTATCAGCGCTGGGCACATGAATGATTTGCATTGGTATGGGCTGGTGGGTCTTTTGCTGGCATTGGTTGCAAGTCATTGGGCGACACATTTAGCGAATAAGATGCCACCTGTACGCACTGGTCAACCTCATTAAATACATTGAATTGACAACCTATTTGCCGGAGTTATTCATGACAAACCAAACATTCAATATGGACAGCCAATGGCTACCTTTCACACCCAACCGCACGTTTAAAAACGATCCACGCGTTTTTACAGCTGCAAACGGCATGTACTTCACCACCCATGATGGCCGCCAAGTGCTTGATGGCATTTCTAGCCTGTGGTGTGTGGGCGCGGGGCACAACGTCAAACCTATCAATGAAGCGATCAAGAAGCAGTTAGACACTTTAGATTACGCCACCGCGTTCCAAGCCAGCAATCCAAAAGCCTTTGAAGCGGCTGACATGCTAGCGGCGATGGCGCCTGGCGACTTGAACAAAGTGCCTAGCCTACCACCGCGCACGCGGCGAGGGACATCGCAATGTGTTTATTGGGCGTGAACGTGGCTACCACGGCGTAGGTTTTGGTGGCATGAGTGTGGGCGGCATTCCTGCCAACCGCAAAGTCTTTGGCTCGGCATTGTTGCCTCGCGTTGATCATCTTCGGTTTATTCATGACCCAGTCCATCATGCTTACATCAACGGCGCAGAGCCACAGTGGCAAGAAGATATTTTGACGGAACTTGAAAATCGCATCTTGCCCCTACATGACCCTAGCAATATTGCAGCCGTGATTGTTGAACCTGTGGCTGGTTCGGCTGGTTGGTACTTGCCGCCGCAGGGCTACTTAAAGCGCCTGCGCGAGATTTGTGACAAACACGGCGTTTTGTTGATTTTTGATGAGGTGATTACTGGTTTTGGACGTTTAGGAACTAACTTTGCGTCAGATTATTACGGCGTTGTGCCCGACATGCTGAATTTCGCCAAAGCAGTGACCAATGGCGTTATTCCCTTGGGTGGCGTGATTTGCCGCGACCATTTGTACAACACCATCATGCAAGCCAATGACAAAGCGCCTGAGCATGCGATAGAGTTTTTTCATGGCTACACCTACTCTGGTCACCCCGTTGCTTGCGCGGCGGCGATAGCTACTTTGACGCACTTCAAATCTGAAGATTTGTTTGCTCGCGCAGGCAGCATGGGCAAAGTGCTGGGTGATGCGATGCACGCTGCACTCAAGGGTTTGCCTAACGTGATTGGTATTCGCACGCTGGGCTTGGCTGGTGCGGTCGAATTGACCAGCATTGCCGGTTTGCCAGGAAAACGTGCTTACGATATTTTCATGACCTGTTTTCACAAAGGCGTATTGGTGCGCCCTGCGGGTGAAAATTTGGTTTTAGCGCCACCTTATATCGTGGACAAAG
>JBEGUP010000169.1:0-7182 GCA_041178825.1 Pseudomonadota bacterium
GTAAACCCTCAAACTTAAACCCATAAGGCGTCGCTCGCCACACCACCGCCAAACCACTGGCGCGCGATTGCGCTCGGGCTGAATCCAGCAAAGCCGCTAGCCGCTGTGCATCACGTTCTAGTGCGGTGGCTGCAGCATCCGGAATGGCAAACATCACCCCCGTGCTGGCAATGGCGATGATGGCAACCACCACCATCAGCTCCATCAAAGTGAAGCCTGATTGCTTAAGCTTAATCAACCTAAGCGCTGTCAATTTATTGCCAAGAGCCAATATCCGCATTCTTACCTTCGCCGCCAGCCACACCATCTGCGCCAAAACTCATCACATCCACGTCTTTGTTGATGCCTGGGTTTAAGTACTGGTACGGTTTGCCCCAGGGGTCATTAGGTAATTTTTCGATATACCCCTTCCAATTCGCCGGTGCAGGGCCTGCGCTTGGTCGGGCGGACAAGGCTTGCAAGCCTTGTTCACCCGTTGGATAGCTTTGGTTGTCCAGCTTGTACAGTTTCAAGGCCTGCATGATGTTGTTCACATCGGTTTTTGCCACAGTGACGCGTGCATCATCATCACGGCCAATCACATTTGGCAGAATCACCGCAGCTAAAACGCCAATAATCACCACGACCACCATCAGCTCAATCAGCGTGAAACCCTTTTGAAGGTAACCTAGCGCACTACCGCGCTGCACACCATTTGCCAATTTCTGCTGCAACATATCTTTCAACCCTTAAAATAATTTCCCAAATTGTCTGTGTACAACTTTACAACATCAAAACACAATCTACACAGACACGAAACTTAATAAATTCAAGTTTGCATCATAATCGCCTAATGACGACTGCCACCTTCAAATCTAGCAAATCTGGCGCTTCCAGCTGGACTTTACGCCTCTTTACATTGATGATCTGGCTTCTGGTCGGCCTGTGCGCTGCTTATTGGGCGTTCAAATTCGTCACCACCAAAACCGTCGAAGCCACTACCGCGCAATCTGCCCCCACCGTGGAAGTAGACTCAAAAGCCGTGGGTAGATTACTTGGCGCTACAGATACTGTAGCTGTTAAGGCAGTAAATACGACGGCTAGCACCAAATTCGTGCTCTTTGGATTGGCTAATTCTGCGGGTGGACAAGGCTACGCCCTGATCGCCCTAGATGGCAAACCAGCCAAACCCTACCGTGTGGGAAGCTTGGTGGCAGACAACCTGTTACTCAAGTCCATCTCCAAAACTGGTGTGATTTTGGCTGCCTCGCTCAAATCCCCAGACGGTGTCACCCTAGAGCTACCGGAGCGCAAAGCCATCAATAACCCTCCAAATAACTTTGCCAACACCTCTCAACCGACAAACATGGTAGCTACGCCACCTAGATTTCCTACGCTCAACCCTAACAGCCCCAACCCTGCTGTCGCTATGCCCGCACCCGCTAGCCAACCCAATGCCCTTGCACCAGGCGCTACAGCTGCCATCAGTCGCTTTGCCCCTCGTGTCAGTACAGACAGCGCAGCCCCTGCTATGCCTACTGCTGCTGCCAGCGCTGCTGTCAGTGAGCGATAGTAGAAAATCGATAAACCCCATCAGTGCAAAATTCACGCTGTAGTTGACCCCTAAACCATAAAAAGTGCAAATGCGCCACCACTTCGCCCATGGCAAAGGTAGTTTGGTGCAAATCCAGCTCTCTTTTGAACATCACGGGCAGCACATCGGCGGCGCTGCTGGGTTTTGCTGCGCAAGTCTCGCGCACTTCGGTTAACCGGTCTGCATGGTGGTCGTGCAGCTGCTTGATGCGCTCATGTATGCCGACAAACGGCTTACCATGTGAGGGCAGGGCGAGGGTGTCGGGCGCACAGGCGGCAAATTTGTCGATAGAGTCTAAAAAAAGTTGTAACGCGTTGGATTCGGGCTCGATGTTGTAAACGCTCACGTTGGTCGAGATGCGCGGCAACATCATGTCGCCACCCAACAAGATTTTGGCATTTTCGCAGTACAGCGCAATATGCTCAGGTGCATGGCCGTAGCCGCTGATGCATTGCCATTTTCTAATGCCACTGCTATCGTTTTTACTGCCGATATTTATAACGTCGCCGTCCATCATGCGGCGGTAGCTAGTTGGAACAGCGGGTACTAGGGTAGAGAAGTAGTTGGCGCGGGCTTTGAGTTTTTCTTGCGAAACGGGGTCGACCAAACCGTGTTTAGCGAAAAAGGCCGCACTTTCTAAGCCTTCAAAGCCAGAGCTGGGCAGGCAAGCCATGCGCGCAACGTTATAGTCCGTCCCGCTCATCCACAGCGCTACCCCCCAGCGTTCGCACAACCAGTGAGCTAGGCCGACATGGTCGGGGTGCATGTGGGTGACGATGATGCGTAAAATCGGCAGCCCTTCCAACGCGTTGACAAACACCTGTTCCCATTGTGCGCGAGATTCAGGGCGGTCAATGCAGCAGTCCACCACCGTCCAGCCATCTTTGTCGTCAATATTGTCGCGAAGCAACCATAAATTGATGTGGTTCAGCGCAAAAGGCAGTCCGACACGCAGCCACTTTAATCCGGGTGCGACTTGAATCGCATGGCCTGGCTCGGGCAACATGTCACCCAGCGGGTAGTGCAACTTGCGCTCCAGCTCGTTCATGGGGCTAGATACATAAGCTTTTGTATCGGGTTTTTCTGTGGATTTTTGCGTCATAATCGTTTGAAATAGGGTTGACCTTTACGTAAACGTCAACTATGAACCCATATTACCCCAAGCCGTCATAAAAACAATGAACATAAGTTACACCATCACCGACTTGGCCAAAGAGTTTGACTTCCAGCGCGAGGGCGTAGGCGGCCGTAGCCGTGTTTACAGCGCCAGAGACCGCACTCGACTGAAATTAACTTTACGTGCCAAACGCTTGGGTTTGTCGCTCACCGAGGCCAAAGACATCATTGACCTCTACGACAGCCCGCGCGACACGGGTGTGCAGTTGCAGAAGTTTTTGTCCGTTTTGGCATCACATCGGCAAGAGTTAGAGGAGCAGATGACGGATTTGCAGGCGAACTTGGAAGAAGTGAAGCTGCATGAGAAAGAGGCAAAGGCATTGTTGGGAAAACTTAAAAAATAGTGCTAATTTATGCCTCTAGCCTTTATATTCAATGCCTTAGCAGCTATTATTTTTATAGTAAAAAAAGCCGCCAGACTCACATCTGGCAGCTTTTTTTTTAAGGTTTAAGTAAGTGCTTACAAACCCAATTACAGGCCAGCAGATGCACGCAGCGCCGCAACTTTGTCTGTCTTTTCCCAAGTAAATTCTGGCTCATCACGACCAAAGTGGCCATAGGCAGCGGTTTTTTGGTAGATGGGGCGCAGCAAATCTAGCATTTGGACGATGCCTTTTGGACGCAGGTCAAAGTGCTCGCTGACCAATTGGCTGAGTTTTTCGTCGCTGACTTTGCCAGTACCGAAAGTTGTCACCATCACACTGGTTGGCTTGGCGATACCGATGGCATAGCTGATTTGGATTTGGCATTTTGATGCCAAGCCAGCAGCAACGATGTTTTTTGCCACGTAGCGTGCTGCATAAGCGGCTGAACGGTCTACCTTGGATGGGTCTTTGCCTGAGAAAGCGCCGCCGCCGTGCGGCGCTGCACCGCCGTAAGTGTCCACTATGATTTTGCGACCCGTCAAACCGCAATCGCCTTGCGGACCACCAATGACGAAACGTCCTGTTGGGTTGATCAAATAATTGATGTCGCCTTTGATCAGCTCTTTTGGCAACACGGGTTTGATGATTTCTTCGATCACCGCTTCGCGAATGGCAGCGTGTTGCATTTCTGGCGCGTGCTGCGTTGAAACGACCACAGTGTCCACACTGTGAACTTTGCCATCGACATACTTGAGCGTGATTTGTGATTTCGCATCAGGGCGCAGCCATGGCAGGCGGCCGTCTTTGCGCAACTGGGCTTGGCGCTCCATGATGCGGTGGCTGTAGTAGATGGCTGCTGGCATCAAATCTGGTGTTTCGTCACAAGCGTAGCCAAACATCAAGCCTTGGTCTCCCGCGCCTTGGTCCAAGTCCATGCCTTGGCCTTCGTTCACGCCTTGCGCGATGTCCTGAGATTGCTTGTCGTAGCACACCATCACAGCGCAACCTTTGTAGTCGATGCCATACTCGGTGTTGTCGTAACCGATGCGTTTGATGGTGTCGCGTGCCACTTGGATGTAATCCACGTTCGCGCCGGTTGTGATTTCTCCTGCCAGCACCACCAAACCGGTGTTGCACAAAGTCTCAGCAGCGACGCGGCTGTATTTGTCTTGCGTGAAAATAGCGTCCAAAATCGCGTCAGAGATTTGGTCGGCTACTTTGTCTGGGTGGCCTTCAGAAACTGATTCTGAGGTGAAGAAATAGTCATTTGCCATGTTTGAGAACTCCTGAAAGTTTGGGGCGCGTTGCCCGCAAAGAGAAGTTCTTGGCTTGGACGAACGCTTTAGCAATGTTGTTTAACGTCGCCTTGCAAGTTGTTCAATAACTCAGCGACCTGCGTATTTTAGCGTTTTTCGGCATATTTGCCTAGATAATTGACGACATGATTTTTGTTTTTAAATGTTTCTCTTACCTGCCTTTGTGGCTGGCGCATGGCGTCGGCGCAGCGTTAGGGTGGCTGGTTTTTATGTTGTCACCCACGTACAGAAGCCGCTTTTTGAGCAACAGCAAGCAGGCGGGATATACATTCTTAGCGGTAAAAGGCGCCATCGCCAGCAGCGGTCGCATGGTGGCAGAGCTGCCAAAACTGTGGATGAGCACGGTTGGCAAATTGCAGGGCAGGGCCGAAGCACAATTCACTTGGCGCGGCAAAGAGCATATTGAAGCTGCATACGCCGCCGGCAAGGGTGTGATTTTTTTGACCCCGCATTTGGGCAGCTTTGAGATGATAGGGCAGGCTTGGGGGCAAGATTTTGGCAAAGCGCATGGTAATTTCACCGTGCTGTTTCGCCCGGCCCGCAAAGCCTGGATGGCGCAATTGGTCGCTAACTCCCGGAATCGACCAGGCCTTGCCACTGTGCCGACCAATTTGTCTGGCGTGCGGCAAATGATCAAAGCCCTGCGCAAAGGCGAGGCCGTGGGTTTGCTGCCCGACCAAGTGCCGCCTGACGGTATGGGGCTGTGGACGCCATTTTTTGGCAAAAACGCCTACACCATGACCTTGGCGGCGCGCCTATCGGCACAAACCGGTGCAACGGTGTTGGTTGGTTTTGGTGAACGTTTGAGCTTTGGGCGCGGTTATGTTTTGCATATTTTTGAATTAAAACAAGCACTTAGTGAAAATCTGGAAACCGCTGTTCAGCAAATGAACGCCGAGATGGAAGCCTTGATTCTCTCTTGCCCGACGCAGTTTTTATGGGGCTATGGACGGTACAAAGAACCAAGAAAAGAAGCTGCTAAAGATACTCAAGGTGGAGCTGAATGAGCGAATTCGGTTCAAAACTAGGTGCTTACTTAGCGATTGGCTTCATGCGTTTGCTGGCAATTTTGCCGCTCAGCTGGGTGCGAGCGCTGGGCTGGCTGCTGGGCTCAATGCTGTTTTATGTGATTCGTTCACGCAGACGCGTCGCGGAAATCAATTTGTCGCTATGCTTTCCAGAGCACTCTAGGCAGAAAATACGTTGGTTAGCACGTCAAAACTTCATTTATTTTATGCAAGCTTTGCTGGACAGGGGGTGGCTGTGGCATGGCAGCGCGGCAACCACATTGAAGCGTTTGAAAATCACAGGTGCGGTTGAACAGCTTCAAAACGACGAACCTGTGGTACTTTTTGTGCCGCATTTTGTCGGGCTGGATGCTGGCAACACCGCGTTTACCCAGCAAATACCGCGCAAACTCATCACCATTTACACCAACCAGTCCAACAAAACGGTGGACGCTTGGATACTTAAACGCCGTGCCCGCTTTGGCAATATCCGCTTGTTTGGTCGTGTTGCGGGGGTCAAAGAGATTATTGCAGCGTTGCGCAGCGGCGAAATGCTGGGCATCTTGCCTGATATGGGCTTTGGGCCTGAAGAATCTATCATTGTTCCGTTTTACGGCATTCCTACCTATACTGTGCCATCGCTGCATCGGTTTGCTAGGCTGGGCAAAGCGAAGCTTGTTCCCGTGTTGAACCGCATGACAGACTATGGTTATGAGGTGCAGGTGCTGCCAGCGTGGGAGAATTTCCCCTCAGACAGTGCAGAAGCAGACACAACGTTGATGAACAAAGAGCTAGAAAGCTATATTCAAACCATGCCTGCCCAGTATTTTTGGGTGCATAAAAGATTCAAAGACAGGCCACCGGGTGAAAAAGCAGTTTATTAATGAAAAATTTAGGAAAACAACCATGTTTGTTATTTATTTGATTCTTTTGTTCATCGTCGTTGTCTTACTAGCCGCACAATTTGGTGTGTTAGCAGGTAAGCAACCCAATAATATTGGTGTGACGAGTGAGCGCCTCAAACCACCTTCAAAAACCCGCAACAGTGTCAGCAGCCAAGCGCATTTGCACCTGGACCACGCACAACTTCAATATGCCAGTATTGAGCCGCTACCGTTTAAAAATAACAATGCGGCAAATTCAATGCAAGTATTGGTATCGGTCTTAAAGAGTAAGACAGGTGTGACGATTGTGGACGCCAAACCTGATTACATTTACGCACATGCCAAAACCAAGGTGCTGAAATTTGTGGACGACGTGGAGTTTTGGGTCAATCCTGCCAAAGGCGTGATTGAAGTCCGCAGCGCTAGCCGTTTGGGACGAGAAGATTTTGGCGCGAATCGGGCGCGGGTGGAAGCTATTCGTGCTGCTTATATGGCAAATTAACGTCAATAATGTTCAAATATCGTTGAAAACAAGCTAAAAACAGTGTAAAAATAGCTGTAGCCGGCGTATTTGCTGCCTAAGCAGCTATAAAATTAATAGCAAAATTAGTGACTTGATGGGTTGAGAAAGTCCTGCAAATAGCCTGCCACCAGCTGCGGCTGCTCATGAATCACCCAGTGCGTGGCGTTAGCTACTTTTTTAAGCGTCAAATTTGGAATGTAATCGTCCAAGCCCTCTATCAACTCAGGCAACAGGGCGACATCGTTCATGGCCCAAATCACCAATGTGGGTATATCTACGGTCAACATGTCGTGTGGAATGTCCGTGCCAGCTGCGCCTCGGTCGGTTTCAGTCGGTGG
>JBEGUP010000170.1:0-4528 GCA_041178825.1 Pseudomonadota bacterium
AACCGTTGCCATATCAGAAACTTTAGATCCAGATATACCAGACACAATGAATAGCGAACCGAGCAGCACATAGGACATACCCGCTTTAATATGTCCAATTAATGAAGCCAATACGTCAATGATCGCTTTACCCATACCAGTCGAATCGAGCACGCAGCCCAAAAGCACAAATACTGGTACTGAGACGAGCACCAAGTTGGACATACCTTCATCCATGCGACTGACCACAATTTGAAGTGGTATATCTGTTGTAAAAACCAAATAACTTAAAACTCCCAAACCAAAACAAAATGCAATGGGTACGCCGCTAACCAATAAAACGGCTACAAGAATGACTAAAAAAATCAAAAGATTAGTATTTCCAAGCTTTGTTAGCTGGGGTGCAGCGAGGTAGCAAGCCATCGCAAAGACACCGACCACAATTGCAGCGACCGCAAGATGTTTTTTCTGTACAGTCCGTAGCGCGTGTATCAAAACCACCAGCAGCATCAGTACGATACCAGTTGCAATAGCTGCAACACGGAACGTGTTGGGAATTTGCAAAGCTGGCATCGCAATAATCCACTCATCTTTTGCGTAATCAAAAGCAGGAGAAATCATGCCTAACAAAAATGCCACCACCGCAACCAAACCAAAGGCTTGCACATAATTACGAATTTGTAGCGGCATTCGATCTACAAATGTCGTTAACTTTAAGTGCTCATTGCGATGCATTGCAATGGCGGCACCAATCATGCCGACCCAAATAAAACCCATTGAAACTGTCTCATCAATCCAATCAATGGGTTTTGTAAATACGTATCGTGACACTACGCCCGTAAATAGAAGTATCACAATACCAGCAACCAACGCTGCAGAAATCATTTCCAACGGAGTCATCCATCCGAAATTTTTTGATGGCTGATTTATGACATTTGTAGTCGTTGACTCTGTTTGTTGGCTGCTCATATCCCGCACTTTCTTGATTAAGCTAACTTGCCAGAGTATTTTTCCAGCAAAGCCCAGGCAGTATTGCCAAACTTAGCTTGAAATTCTTTGTAAGTACCCGCGTTTTGCAAGGTGTCACGGAATGACTTCACATTCACCGCGTTGAAAGTCAAGCCGCGCTTGGTCAAATCTGCTTGCAAATGTGTATTAGCTTCCGCTAGTACGCCACGCGTCTTAACCGCGTGCGCAGCAAAAACTCGTTGCGCAATTTGACGCATTGGCTCTGGTATCGCATTCCAGGACTTTTGATTTCCCGTCAACCAAAAACATTCCCACGCATGTCCGGTAAGTGAGCAATATTTTTGAACTTCGTAAAACTTGAAAGCCTCGATAATTGCAAACGGGTTTTCTTGACCATCAACTACCTTGGTTTGAAGAGCCGTGTATACCTCTCCGATACCGATCGTCGTGGGTGCTGAACCCATAGCTTTAAACATAGTTTGAAGCGTTGGGGTCGCAGGCACACGCAATTTCATGCCCGTCAAATCTTGTACGGTATTGATTGGCCTTGTACTCGTAGTGATATGACGGAAACCATGATCCCAAACTGCGCCAACGGGTGCTAAATTAACTTTTGCAAACTCAGCACGAATGTGCGCGCCTAACTCGCCATCAACTGCTGAGAACGCCGTCTGCAAACTTGGGAACGCAAATGGCGTACCTGTAATGCCGGCAACTGGGATTAAATTCGACCAAACACCACCAGCGGTTGCAACAAAATCAATAGCGCCGGAGCGAACTTGCGACACCATATCTGCGTCGCTACCTAGCTGGCTATTTGCAAAAACTTCAATAGCAAGCTGCCCCTTTGACTCTGCTAAAATTTCAGCGCATGCGGCTTTTAACCCAATGACAGTTGGGTGAGTTTGGGCAAGCGAAATTCCCAGTTTGTACGTCTTGGCTTGCTGGGAAAACGCCAACGATGTAGTAGACAGCGCTACCGCACCCGCCATGGCTTTTAATACGTCTCTACGGCTATTTTTACCTGCACTCTTTGTGTTTGTTTTGATATTTGATGTCATGCTATTGCTCCTCTTTAGATGTTTTGGGGAAAATAATCAGAATACGTTTGGTTGGTGAACTTCGATGCAATGACCGTCAGGGTCATACAGGAAAACTTGATGCCAACCTGGGATAGCCCAGCAGCCATAGTCTGAATAACGAATGCCTTGTGCGTCGCATTTGCGCATAAACGCTTGAATGTCATCGGTACGGAAGCAAAAGTGACCATGCCCCATTGGGTTGACAAACTTTTTCATTTTGAAACCGGTTTCCAAGTCGCGCTCTGACCAATGAAACTCAATGTCTCCGTCAGTCAAAAAATCAACTTTGCCGGTGTACGCGCGGTCATCGCGTTCCCGACTAATGACGGTGTGCTCGTTATCGGCGATGGTTCCCAACTCAAACAAGGTCTTGTAAAACTTTGTCAGCCTCGGGAGGTTGTCCGTGCAAATGTTCATATGGTGGAACTTAAATGCCATAGTGCTTTCTTTCGGTTAGGTTACGAACCTCACTCGACTCATACGAAGAGGATCGGGGCAGCTCTGACTGAAATTTTGATAATTTCTCAGTTTAGATCCGTGCGAAATAATAGTTTATATGTGAACATATAAAATTACTAGTGAATTTTAATCAGTGTTAACCCTAGTTATATTGCAAAATAATCATTAAAAATACGCTTGAAACTTTTAATGTGAATGATATTATTCACCTATGAATGAATTAGAGCAAAAATCTCAGATTGAGATGCAAGTGCCACAAAGCACTATTCGCACAGAAATTTGTAGCATTGCTGTGGCCAGAAGAGTCGCTGCCATGCTGGATCTGAACCCAGATGACGTTATTGAAGGCACCCCCCTACCTAGAGGATGGCAATTCATATTGATGGGTGCTGATACGAAAAGATCACAACTCAGAGCGGACGGCTTTCCAGGTCTTGGGGTCGTCATGCAAGATTTTGGACTTCCGAGGTTACTTTTAGGTAGCAGATCTGTTTTGTTTGTGTCAGACATACTTATCGGCGCTTCGGTCACGCGCACAAGCTCAATTCAAAGCGTCACGCAAAAAACATCAAAAATGGGGCCAATGGCTATCGCAGTCATTCGAAATGAGTTAACAGTCAGCGGCGAAATATCACCCGCTTTGATTGAAACTCAAACTTACTTACTGCTACCTGCTACTAATGGTGTAGCCAAATACCCAGATACAGAGATTTCAACAGATAGGAATGGTTATCGAACAAAGACAGTGGTACCTGATGAAACACTTTTGTTTCAATACTCGGCTCTCGGATTCAACTCTCACAAAATTCATATTGACAGAGCGCATGCTCGGAACGTAGAGGGATATCCAGACCTAGTCGTTAATGGTGGATTAGCCACTCTACTACTAACCGAGTTTTTACGTCAAGAGATTGGCGTAGAGCCTTCATCAATATTAGTTCGCCATGCCGCCCCGCTATTTTGCGGCAGACCCATCACCATGGTGGCCAATAAAAAAGATTCGAAATGGCTGCTGCAAGCTTTTGACAATCGTTCCGCACTTGCTGTTGATATGGAGGTAGAAACCAATGAGCTTTAATCCCTTAAAAGGAATTCGTGTGCTTGACCTAACAAGCGTTGTCGTTGGTCCCGTGTGTACTTGGCGATTAGGTCAGTACGGTGCGGAAGTTATCAAGGTGGAAAGCCCCGAAGGAGATCTCATGCGTGGCTTGGGAGGGCAATCACCGACAGGTCAACACTCTGGCACCTATCTTCACCTGAATCGCGGAAAGCGAAATATTTGTCTCGACCTCAAGAAACAGAAAGCTCGTGATGTTTTGGATCGACTGATTGCCTCGGCTGATGTCATCGTTGCAAATATGCGCCCACAAGCTTTGGAAAAACTTGGCATAGATTCAAAAACAATCCGTGGTCGTTATCCAAAAAAAATCTATTGCCTCATCACCGGCTACGGCACGGATGGCCCCTATGCCGGTCAGCCAACCTATGACAGTGTTATTCAAGGCGCGACCGGCATGGCCGGTCTCTTCCTTCGCCGAGACGGTGTACCCAACTACGTCCCTATGCTTATCTGTGACCATGTGGCTGGCGAAATCGCAGCCGGGTCTATTCTTGCGGCTCTTGTAGAGCGTAAAGTCAGTGGAAATGGATGCAGCATTGAAGTTCCCATGTTCGAAACAATGGCAGCGTTTGTGTTGCAAGAGCATCTTGCGCAACAAAGCTTTGACCCGCCCTTAGGCCCACCAGGAGATCTTCGACTGCTGAGCCCTCACAATCGACCCGTAAAAACTTCAGATGGTTAGATATCGTTCACAGTGAATACTGATGTGCAAGTTCGTGCATTCCTAACAGTCTCAGGAAGAAACGAATTCCTTGAGGATGATCGATTTAATTCAGTGACGGCCAGGGCAAAAAATGTAAAAGAGTGGTTTGAAGTCAGAGGGAAACCGTTAACCGATAAGTCTACGGATGAATGGCTTGAATTGTTTCAAAAAGCTGACATTGCAGCTCAGCCTTGTCACACATTAGAAACACTACAG
>JBEGUP010000171.1:0-4526 GCA_041178825.1 Pseudomonadota bacterium
GCTGCATCGTCATACTTTGCGGCTGGTTCTGGGTAAGCCAGTGCGTCGCGCAACGTGCCGTTAGGAAAATACGGATGCTGTGGAATGAACATGGCGTTCGCAGGCATGTGAATTTGCCCTTTGCTGAACGGCCAGATGCCGGCAAAGGCGCGGAACAGGGTTGATTTACCGCTGCCAGACGGACCACTGAGCAAAATCGTATCGCCCGCTTGCGCATTGAGAGCCGCGTGTGCAAGTAGCACTTTACCGTTGGGGAGTGACAGCGTTAAATCGTTCGTCGATAGGCTGTTTGAATCAGTATCAACTAGAGTTTGCTTGGAAAGCAAGCACTCACTCTTTGCCATACTCTCATCAAAGCTGGTCAAACGGTCTGTCGTAGCGCGCCAGCTGGCGAGGCTACTGTAGTTATCGACAAACCAGCTCAAAGAATCTTGAACTTTGCCAAACGCGCTAGAAATTTGTATCAATTGCCCAAGCTGAATCGCTCCGCTGAAAAAACGCGGCGCTGCAACGATAAACGGAAAAATAATCGCGGCTTGGCCAAAAAAACTGGTGAACCAAATCAAGTTCTTTTGTGCCTTGATAAGTGCCAAATAGTTGCTGATGACGGTCGTAAACCTCGTATCTAACTGGGTTTTCTCAACGTTTTCGCCTTTGTCTAAGGCTATAGATTCGCTGTACTCACGCACGCGCACCATGTGGTGGCGGAAATCTGCTTCGTATTTTTGCTGGAAGAAGTTTAGGCTGATTTGCGACCTGCCGATGTAGTGCGTTAACACACTGCCAACCAAACAATAAATCACCGCAGCCCACAGCATGTAGCCAGGTATGGTGTAGCTACTGCCACCCAAAGTAAACGAAAAAGCGCCGGAAAGTCCCCAAAGAATGCCCACAAAGCTGACCAATGTGACGACTGAATTGAGCAAACCCATACACAGCGAAATCGTCTGTGTGGTGAACTGGTTCACGTCTTCAGAAATCCGCTGGTCAGGGTTGTCTGTATTGATGGCGTTGGTATCCGCACCCTCTGATTTAGTGAAACGAGTGAGTTCTAATTTGTAAAAAGTTTGGTTACTCAGCCAACGCTGCAAGTAGTAACTCGTCATCCACTTTCGCCAGCGCATTTCTAGTATTTGCGTGAGGTAAAACTTATACACAGCAATCACAATGCCGCCAAAAGCCAAATAGCTAAACACGCCCATTTGCTGCCAAAAAACGGTTTCATTTTTCGCTTGCAAAGCGTCGTAAAAAACACCGTTCCAGTCGTTGAATTTAACGGCAACGTAAACAGTCGCTAAATTCAGGGCAACTATTGCCAGCAGCAGCCCACGCGCTTGCCATTTTTGATCAGACTGGAAGTAAGGCATGGCCAGCTTGATAACGCGTTTGACGAAGGCGTTGAAAGATTGAAATTTTGCAAATAATTGCATTTCAGTTCCTCATAAAAATGATGATTTAAAGCTATTAATTATTTGACACACCACTAGCCACATGGCCAGATGGCACATGCATAGCGGCAGAATTGACGTGACCTGTTTGGTCGTCAAAAAAGAAGTCTGGCTCAAACTCGCGCAAAAACTCGCCCTTAGCCAAACCGCCTAAAAACATGGCTTCGTCCACTTCAATGTTCCAATTCATCAAGGTGCGAATCGCTCGCTCATGCGCAGGTGCGCTGCGGGCGGTGACAAGGGCAGTGCGCAGCCGCATGGTTGGCGTGCCTTCTTGCTGCAAGCGGTGCAAGGCTTCAAGCAGGGGCTTGAATGGACCGCCGCTGAGCGGTAAGTTGGCATTGTCTTTTTCGTGTTGTTGAAAGGCAGACAAGCCTTGCTCTTGGAAAACACGCTCCGCCTCGTCACTGAAAAGTACGGCGTCACCGTCAAAAGCGATACGCACTTCGTTGGGGTGCGCGCTGCTGGCGTGGGTGGATTGTGGATAGACCTGCGCAGCGGGTACGCCGGCTTCAAGCGCGGCGCGTACGTCGCTCAAATGTGTGGATAAAAACAAATTAGCATGCAGTGGCTTGAGGTAACGCCACGGCGGCTGTCCGCGTGTGAATGTGCCACGCTGAACGTTCAATCCGTAATGCTGTGCCGATCTGAAAACCCGCATGCCAGAGACGGGGTCGTTGCGCGACAGAATGACAACTTCGACACGTTTGATGTCATCAGTATTGAACGCAAGCAGCTTTTTAACCAGTGAAAACGCCACGCCAGGCTTGGCAGGCTCGTCTAGCTTGGCAAGCTGCAAGTCCATGTAGGCGCGGTCATCGCCTTGTTCAAAAACTTCGTTTTCTTGTTCAAAGTCGAACAAAGCGCGGGATGAGATGGCAACGACGAGTTGCCCGTTTAGATTGGTAGCCATACCGCGAGTTTAATAGACTCGCTCCCTCTAACAAAGGCTTAGGCTTGCAATAGCCCCAAGTTCTTGCAAAGTGCCAATGTCGGTACGCTTTGGTTCATAGTGTAAAAATGAATGGCTGGCGCACCGCCTTTGATCAGCTCTTCACACAAACTGCTCACCACATCCAAACCAAAAGCTTTGATAGAGGCGGTATCGTCACCAAAAGCGTTCAAGCGCAAGCGAATCCAGCGTGGGATTTCAGCGCCGCAAGCGTCTGAAAAACGCATCAACTGCGTTGAGCTGGTGATGGGCATGATGCCTGGAATCACCGGAATGGTGATGTTGTGTTTGGCGCACTCTTCCATGAAGTGAAAGTAGGCCGCTGCGTTGTAAAAATACTGGGTGATGGACGAATCCGCCCCCGCTTTGACTTTGGTGACAAAAGCTTGCATGTCCGCTTCAGGCGATTTGGCCTGCGGGTGGATCTCAGGGTAGCTGGCGACTTCAATATGAAAAGCATCGCCTGTTTCAGTGCGGATAAATTCAACCAAGTCACTGGCGTAGTGAAACTCACCACCCGCGCCATAGCCACTTGGCAAGTCGCCACGCAGCGCTACCAAGCGTTTCACGCCGTTGGCACGCAATTCTGCCAATTGTTCGCGTACAGTGGCTTTGGTTGCGCCTACGCAGGAGAAGTGCGACGCAGCATCCACGCCTTCAGCCAAAATTTCATTGACTGTGCCAAACGTGCCGGCTTGGGTTGAGCCGCCTGCACCGAAGGTGACAGAGCAAAACTGTGGCTTCAGCGGATACAAAGCTTGGCGCACCACGCGTAGCTTTTCAAAGCCTTCTGGTGTTTTAGGGGGGAAAAACTCTAAACTGATCGGTAATTTGTTAGATGAGTTAGTTGTCATACTGATTCTCTCAATTTGTCTTATTTTGTTTTTGCGTTTGCTTTGGTTTCAGTTTTTGAAGCATGAATAAAAAACTCGCGGTTACCGTCCCCACCTTGAATGGGAGACTCCAACCAAGCGTGAACCGTCAAACCTTGTTCTTCATAAGCTTCGCGCACACGCTTTTCAACCTGCTCATACAAAGCCGCTTCACGCACGATACCGCCTTTGCCGACCTGCCCAAAATTCAGCTCAAACTGCGGTTTTACCAGCATCACCAAGCAGCCATTTGGCTTTAGCAGAGGTGCAATGGCGGGTAAAACGAGGGTTTGAGAGATGAACGACAGGTCGCCGACGATGAAGTCGAATTCCGCAATAAAATCAGGTTGAAATAAGTCACTAACCGGCGTATTTATTGCCTGAGAAGCTATATTTTTAGGAGTAAATTCAGCTCTATCATCGCCATAGTCATGGTCATCAAACTCTGAATCTTCATCCAGATCTGCATCAAGGTCTTCTTCACCCGAAAGTAATTTACTAATTTCTGTTGCAAGCGCACCTGGTTCACGTGCGTTCACACGTTCAAAGCATAAAACGCGTTCGTCCGAGCGCAGCTTGTCGTGTAATTGACCAAAGCCAACATCAACGCCAACGACTCGCGCAGCACCTTGCTGGAGCAGGCAATCTGTAAAACCGCCGGTTGATTGACCCACATCTAAGCAAGTTGAACCCGAAACTGACAAGCCAAGCGTTTGCAGCGCGCCTTCTAGCTTCAAACCACCGCGTGAGACGTAGCGGGCTTCGGCATCGTTGAGCAGTTCAATTTCTGCGTCGTCCGGCAAGATGTCGCCGTTTTTGGCGATACGTTGCCAATAAAGTGCTGAGCCTGAGCTGCTGGCAGCGCCGCTTTCCGACCCGATAACTGCACCACTCATCGCCCCCTGCGCGGTGTGGTGGTGACCCAGTTTGAGCCACTGCACACCGCTGGCAATCAGCCGCTGCGCTTGTGCGCGGGTGCTGGCTAAACCACGATGGACGAGAAGTTGATCTGCACGCATGTAATAATTATTTCAGAAGTAAAAATAGCGCTAACCGGCGTATTTATTGCCTGAAGCGCTATTGTAATCATAGCAAATATTAACGTCCAATATAACGATATTGGACGTTAATGAATGCCAATTAATAGCGGTATGTATCCGCTTTGTAAGGGCCAGCTTTGTTCACGCCAATATAGTTGGCTTGCTCTGTGGTCAATTCAGTCAACACAGCGCCCACCTTTTTCAGGTGCAAACG
>JBEGUP010000172.1:0-4479 GCA_041178825.1 Pseudomonadota bacterium
CGCCATCAGCTCTTTAGAAACCTCTACCGACTCATCGTTCGAAAAGAGACTAACGATTCATACGCCTGCTGGTTACTTAGACGATGTGGGTTTGGGGGACAGCATTGCCATCAACGGCGCTTGTATGACTGTCACATCGTTCGATATTGCTGAGAATCAATTCACCATCGACGTTTCAGCTGAATCTCTGCTCAAAACAGCTGGTTTAACTGAGCTTGGGACAGTTAATTTAGAAAAAGCTTTGCGCGCACATGACAGGTTGGGTGGGCACATTGTGTCTGGCCATGTCGATGGGGTTGGTCATATCAGCTTTTTTGAACCTGTGGGTGAGAGCTGGGAACTACGCATCACCTGCCCAGCCGAGTTGGGCAAGTTTATGGCTTACAAAGGCTCTATCACTGTGAATGGAGTGAGTTTGACGGTTAACCGAGTCGTTGACGCAAGCTTGAATGGCAAGCTAAACACTGAATTGAGCATCAACTTGATTCCCCACACCATTGAAAATACGGCACTTGGTAGCTTAAAAACAGGTTCTAAGATCAATTTAGAGATTGATACCGTTGCACGCTACGTGGAGCGAATGCTTAGTTTTGAAAAACTAGCTGCCAAAGATTGATTGCATATTTAAAGTAAAGAACCACTCATGACATCACTTTCCATTGTAAAAAATAAAATGCTGACGCCAGTCAAAATATCACCTGTAGAAGACATCATTGCTGACATGGCCGCCGGAAAAATCGTCATCTTAGTTGATGAAGAAGACCGTGAAAACGAGGGCGATTTGGTTCTAGCTAGCGATTTTGTTACCGCTGATGCTATTAATTTTATGGCAAAATTTGGTCGTGGCTTGATTTGCTTGACGCTTACGAAAGAGCGCTGCGAGCGACTGCAGCTACCGCCAATGGCAACACGCAATGGTGGTAAGTACTCAACGGCGTTTACAGTTTCTATTGAAGCTGCCGAAGGCGTGACAACGGGCATTTCGGCGGCTGACCGCGCCATCACTGTACGGGCGGCTGTTGCCAAAAATGCCACGGCGCAGGATTTAGTGCAACCAGGCCACATCTTCCCTCTGCAAGCGGTCGACGGCGGGGTGCTGATGCGCGCTGGCCACACAGAAGCGGGCTGTGATTTGGCGCAACTGGCTGGCTGCTCTCCCAGTGCAGTCATTTGCGAGATCATGAAAGACGATGGCACGATGGCGCGCTTGCCCGATTTACAACTGTTTGCTGCCGAGCATGGTTTAAAGATTGGCACGATTGCTGACTTGATTGAGCACCGCAGTCGTAACGAGTCATTGATTCAAAAAGTTGGTACACGCACTTTGCACACAGTCTATGGCGAATTTACTGCACATGCGTTTCAAGACAAACCCAGCAGTGGCGTGCACTTGGCATTGGTTAAAGGCGGCTGGCAACCGCAAGACACGGTACTGGCGCGTGTACATGAACCACTGTCAGTGATTGATTTGCTTGACCAAGGCCGGACCATGCATTCTTGGAGCTTAGACGAGAGCTTAAAACGCATCAATGATGAAGGGCGTGGCGTTATTGTGCTGTTGAATTGCGGCGAAGACGCTGGTCAATTGCTGGCTCAATTTGAAGGTACGGCTCGCCCTGCGCAAGCACCTGAGCGGGGCCGTATGGACTTACGCACTTACGGTATTGGGACACAAATTTTGCGCGATTGTGGCGTCAAAAAAATGACTCTTTTGGGTAATCCTCGTCCCATGCCGAGTATGGTTGGTTATGGCATTGAAGTCATCGGTTATTTACCGAAAACTGAACAGAAATAATAAAAAGGAAGACTATGTTTGGCGTAGATATCAAAAATAAAGGCACATTGAATGTGTCTGACCATAGACTAGACGGCAAGAAGCTCTACATTGGCATAGTTCAGGCGCGTTTTAATGAAGGCATCACCAATGCACTGGCAGAAGCCTGCAAAACTGAACTTATAGCATTAGGCGTTGCCGACAAACATATTGAGCACCATTCCGTGCCCGGCGCTTTGGAAGTACCTGTAGCGCTTCAAGCTTTGGCTGAAAAAAATGAGTTTGATGCCTTGATTGCTATTGGCTGCATCATTCGAGGTGAGACCTATCACTTCGAGCTCGTAGCCAACGAATCTGGCGCAAGCATTTCACGTATTGCGTTAGATTACAAATTACCCATTGCAAATGCGATTTTGACTGTTGAAAATACAGCGCAAGCGCAAGCGCGCCAAACCATCAACGGTATCGAAGCCGCCCGTGTTGCTGTGGAAATGGCAAATTTACTGAATACATTGTCATGACCACCTCCTCTTCCTCTCCATCTTCTGAGAAATCAAACAACTTTGCACCAAAACCGTTTGTTGCGCAAAGTTTAAGCACCGATAACTCATCTAAAAGCAATGCGAAAAATGCGGCTTCAGGCAAGCGCCCTCCTCGTCAAGTGCGCACTGGCGTCACAAGCACAGGTGCGCGGAAAGCTGGCAGCAAGTCTGTTCGTAGCCGTGCGCGTGAATTTGCACTTCAAGCGCTATATCAACACCTGGTTGGTCGCAATGATGCAGATTCAATTGATATTTTTACACGTGATTTGGCCGGATTCAGCAAAGCCGACACTGCGCATTACGATGCATTGATGCACGGCTGTATTGAACAAGCCGCCAATCTAGATGAACTGGTTTTGCCGTTCTTAGATCGACCGCTCGAAGAAATTTCACCTATTGAACGCAGCGTGATGTGGATTGGTGCTTACGAGTTCAAGCATTGTTTGGATGTGCCTTGGCGCGTCGTCATCAACGAATGCATTGAGCTAGCAAAAGAATTTGGCGGCACAGATGGACACAAGTATGTGAACGGTGTACTCAATGGCTTAGCCTCAGAGCTTCGCACCCGCGAGGTGCAAGCAGACATTGCGAGTGGCAAAGTTAATGTGGTAACTGATTAATTTTAAAAAATGCAAATTTCGAATCGCGCCCAGCGCATTGAGCCTTTTTATGTCATGGAAGTGGCCAAAACGGCGCGATTATTGGGTGAGAAGTTACTCAATACCGAGCGCCCCATGCTTTACTTGAACGTGGGGGAACCAGATTTCACAGCACCACCATTGGTTCAAGAAGCGGCCATCAATGCTGTTGAAGCTGGCAACACGCAATACACCCAAGCCAGTGGCATGCCTGAACTGCGCGAACGCATTAGCCACTGGTACAAACAACGTTTCAATGTAGATGTTCCTGCTAGCCGTATTGTTTTAACCGCTGGCGCATCTGCGGCCTTACAACTGGCGTGCTTGGCGCTCATCAATTCTGGTGACGAAATTTTGATGCCTGACCCCAGCTACCCGTGCAATCGCCAGTTTGTCAGCGCGGCTGATGGTGTGCCGGTGATGGTTCCAACGACTGCGGCAGAGCGATTTCAGCTCAGTGCAGTCAAGGTTGAGGCTGCTTGGCAGACGGGTAAAACGCGCGGTGTTTTGCTAGCCTCCCCGTCCAACCCGACTGGCACATCTATTCACCCTGAGGAAATGCGCCGCATCCACAGCTTTGTGCAAAAACAAGGCGGTATCACGCTGATTGACGAAATCTATCTTGGCCTGAGCCATGACGAAACCTATGGCAAAACGGCACTTGCTCTGGATGATCAAGTCATCAGCATCAATAGCTTCTCAAAATACTTCAACATGACGGGCTGGCGATTGGGTTGGTTGGTCGTGCCAGAAGCCTTAGCACCCGTCATTGAACGCATCGCGCAAAACTTGTTCATTTGCCCAAGTACGGTCACGCAGCATGCTGCGCTGGCTTGCTTCGAAGAGGCATCTATTGCCGAATATGAAAAGCGCAGAGCCGAATTCAAAGCGCGACGTGATTATTTCATTCCTGCGTTGCAAGAACTGGGCTTTGACGTACCCGTCATGCCAGACGGCGCTTTCTATGCTTGGGCAGATTGCTCAAAAATATGCAGCAAATTAGGCGTCAAAGACAGCTGGGATTTAGCCTATGAAATTATGCACAAAGCGCATTTGGCGGTCACGCCTGGACGCGATTTTGGCACGCATGAGACGCCTAAGTTCATTCGATTTTCTACCGCCAATTCGTTAAGTCAACTCCAACAAGCTATTGAACGCTTGCGTGTCATGCTAACTTGAATTTCAGGCAAGCAAATACAACTTTTATACAACTTGTAACTTTGTCAATTCCTCTTTGCTGAACTATTCAATTTAAGATGCATCACAATTCCAGTACTCGAATACCCACTGAAACATGAACCAAGACCTCTCTATCCTGCAACTCATTCTTCATGCCAGCTTTGTGGTTCAACTGGTTATTGCAGTGCTGATGACCATTTCAGTAGCGAGCTGGGCTGCCATATTTCGAAAATACTTTGCTTTGAAACGCGTCAAGCGTCTGAATGAAGAGTTTGAGGCAGATTTTTGGTCGGGCACGAGTTTGAACGAGCTGGCCAGTGCTGCCAAAAAGAACGACCCTAATGCT
>JBEGUP010000173.1:0-4415 GCA_041178825.1 Pseudomonadota bacterium
TTGGCACGGGTCTCGCGGTATTCGGGCAAATATCTGCCTGCTTGCCGCATCAACCACACCGGCGTGTGGTCACTGGCTTGGCGCATACACGCTTGCAAAAAACTGGGGTTTTGGACGTGGCTGAAGTCGTGGATATGGTTAGGAGAAAAAGTCATAATTCCTATTATCTCAGGCAATTTCAGGCAAAACTGCCAGCAGCCACTCGGCTAGAGCAAGTGTATGCTGCGTCTGTGCTCAATCAGCAAACAGCGGTTTTCCACAACTGTCAAACCCGCAGCCACCGCTTCAGCTTTGGCTAGATCGTTTTCAATACCAAGCTGCATCCACAGCGCCTTTGCTTTGATTTGCAACGCTTCCTTAGCAATGGGTGGAATGTCCGCACTGTTGCGAAAGCAATCGACCATGTCGATTTTCTCAACTTTGGCCGCATCAATCAGCGTGGCATAGACCTTTTCACCCAATATTGGTGTTCCTGATGAAGCAGCCACGGGGTTGACAGGAATAATGCGGTAGCCCTGCGACTGCATGTACTCTGCCACCTCATAACTGTCACGGTGCACTTTGGGCGATAGACCGACCACAGCGATGGTTTTGCAGGTTTTGAGGATGTGGAGGATGTCGGGTTGATTCATTGAGCCAGTATAAATTTAAATTTTCTTTATATTTTCGCCAAGGCTTGACGTACATCATCCACACTGATGATTTCAGACAGCACTTGCGGCGCTTTGCCGGGTGCATACAGTACGTAAACGGGTACGCCGCTGCGGCCTAGGTCTTTCAAAGCCGCGCCAATGGCTGGGTCACGTTTTGTCCAATCAGCTCGCAGTAATTGCACTTTTTTAGCGTCAAACTCTGCCAACAACTCGGGCTTGGACAGCGTTGATTTTTTGTTGAATTGGCAAGTCACGCACCACGCGGCGGTGAAGTCGACAAAGACGGGTTTGCCGCTGGCAAGAATTTGGTCCACGCTGCCAGGCTGCCAGTTTTGCCACAGTTCGCTCGATTGCGTTGTCGTGGTTTGAGTGTCAATATCTTTAGTGATATTTGTACCTATAGCCGGCGTAATATAAGCCAAAACAGCTATAGAAATAATAGCGAAACAAAGTTTTGATTTACCTAGCAGTGTGAGTGACCACAGCAGCATACACAACACCAACAAAATCAACAAAAGCGCACCAGCGCCATCAATGCCGCTTTGCTGCCCCAGCACCCACACCAGCCAAACCACAGTGGCAAACATGGGAAACGCCATGAACTTTTTGAACGTGTCCATCCACGCGCCTGGCCTAGGCAGCATCCTCGCCACGGCAGGAATAAAGCTGGCAGCCAGATAGGGCAGCGCCATGCCCACGCCAATGGCGGCAAAAATCAGCAAAGCCTCAACCAATGGCAGCCCCAGCGCAAAACCCAACGATGCGCCCATGAACGGCGCGGTGCAAGGTGACGCCACCGCCACAGCTAAGACGCCGGATAAAAACGAATCAACCGTAGGATTTTTAGACCGCGCAGCGGCGATGCTGGACGGCAGCACGCTGCCAAACTCGAACAAACCCGCTAAATTCATGCCCAACACCGTGAAAAGCACCGCCAAACCCGCCACCACCAGCGGGTTTTGCAGCTGAAAACCCCAGCCCAGCTGCTCGCCACCCGCTCTGAGCCCTAAAAATAACGCGCCTAAGGCCACAAAAGACAACACCACACCCGCGAAATACGCCAAACCGCTTTTACGATGCGCTTTGACATCGCTAGCATGCTGCGTGAAACCCACCACTTTGAGTGCTAAAACAGGGAAAACGCAGGGCATGAGGTTCAAAATCAAACCACCCAACAACGCACCGAGCAATGCCGCGAACAGGGTTAAATTGACCGGTGCAGCCGTTAAATTAGCATTTTGCACGGCCTGGTTTTCAGCCAAAGCAGCTGTCAAGCTAGGGGATAGCGTTGCGACCGCAGCGGCTTTAGGCCATGTGCCTTGCACGGCAACATCTGTGCGCCAAGCTTGATCGCCAGATTTCAACACCAGCGGCATGTTGGCAGGGCTTTGGCTTCGTTGCGGGTTTAATGGCAAGCTGATGCGCCAAACCGCGCCATCCCAAGCCTGCTCGCCTGAACCCGCGTTAAACACACGGTTGTCCACAATTTCTGCTGTTTCAGGGTACAAATCCAGCGTTTTGCCGCGCAGTTCAGTAGGTAAGCCTTGCAATTCAAACTTCAGCAGATTGCCTTCCACCAAGGCACGGCTAGCGGGAATTCCTGCGCCAGCGTTGGCGAGGATGAGTTTGGGCTGCGCTTTGAATGCTGCCTCAAACGCCGCCGAATTGATCGCCGTAGAGCCTTTGGTCGGGATGCTCAGCGCGAACTCGCCCTCCTCAGGTATGCATTCTTCCTTGCAAATCAGCCACTGCGCTTTGAGTTGGACGTCTAAATTGCTGTTGAGCAGTGAGGGCTTGAAAGCTGGCGTGATCGTCAGCGGCACGGCTAGCAAAACGGTGTCTTCGTAACCAAAGTTCGTCAAACTACCTATTTTTATCTTTTTAGGCGCTGGCCAAGCAATGTCGCCTGCCATCACGCCCACGGGCAGCGTCCACGAAAGCGTCGTGGGCAGGCCAGAATCGCCCGAATTCTTCCAGTAAGTGTGCCATTTGGGCTGATGCGCCAGCTGTAAACCGACCCAAACGGTGTTTGGCGTGATTTTGTCGTCCAAGCTCGCGTTAACACCCTGCGGCGCATGCGCCAAGAGCTCGGCGCGGACGCGTTCTGTCGTCAAAACGCTCTTATTGGATGAATTTAACGCGATTTGAGTGCCATTTTGAGCCGCATTTTGAGCCTTAGCCGGCGTATTTACTGCCTGAGCAGCTATAAAAAAAATAGCAAATATGAATGATATGGGTGATTTTAGAAGGCACATTGATGCATTATGAGTTTGTAATAAGCGCAAAGTTCCTGCGATTGTTACAAAAAATCACGCAGCATCAGTCAGCATCACTCATAAGTTCGTACTAAACGGACGGCATAGCTGTTGTAGGGCGCATTGGTTCCCAAGCTGCCTGTCCCAAAATAGACGTTCCAAATTAAGGCGTTTTCATCCTTGTGGTCCTTTTCGTCTTTTTCACCTTCGTTAATGCCTTCATGCAATTGGGTGGACGACCAAAACAAGGCTTCCGGAGCATTGGGAAAAGCATCTAAACAGATGGTCGGGTGCGAGTCCATACGAACCAGGCTTTGCAACTCTTGCACATTGGGCAAGCGCCAATCAGTGTAACCGGCGAAGCCGCCGCGCTTGTTCAAGGTTTCAGGAATACGCATCGCCAAGTCCCAGGTGAACTGCAAAACAACACCCTCACATTGCGCTCCAACTTGGCCTTGTGCGCACTGCATCCACATCAAATGCGTTTTGACATCAGTTACCGTGCCGTCGTTGTTTTCAACATAGCCAGCCAAGGTGACATTTTCCCGATGATGACGCGCATCTTCGACTTTGATTTGCGCCAAAACACGGGCAGCTTGTCGCTCATCGACCTGTTTTTGGGTATTTGAAGCCATTTTGTGGAATTGATCCACTAGGTATTTCACAGAGCTGGACTTCATCTCAATCGTGATTTGCTGGCCATAGGCTATTAAATCTGCCTGCAGGCTGTCTTTTCGAGCAATCACATCGTCTAGCTCATGCAGAAAATGGCTAGCCTCATCCAAAGCGGCTTCAAATTTGATGAGCAGGGATTGGAAGTTAATCCAGTGGTCCCAAGTTTTCATGGTTAAGTAGGTATTTATCTCACGATTTAGACCCAATAAACGCTCTAGCGCATTACGGTGTTTAAAAACCAAAGTCCAAAGCGCAGATAGCCCCGCTCTCATGTCTGTGTATTGTTGCTCAGTTAGCGTTGAATCCACGACGTGCATCACTTACTCCACATTTGCAGTACCCTGCATCTAACAAATTCATTGATATATCTACTATACAAGCTTGCACCAAGATTTCGATGCTCAGAAGACCTATTCCAGCGGCAAATTACGGGAAAACCGCACTTTAGCCTAGGCTTAGCACGACGGTATTTCGCTGCTTCTTGGTATTTTCCAACTGGAATACAACTTTAATATTAGTCGCCCACACCACTGTGTCTGTCAGCATCCGTCCGCATAATAGGGGGATGACTGATATTTTGTTGTGCACCCTGAACGCCAAGTACATCCACGCCTCGCTGGGGCTGCGCTATCTGCTGGCGAATATGGGTCATTTGCAATCTCAAACCAGCTTGTGTGAATTCACCATCAACCGTCCTGCGCAGGAGTTGGCCGATGAATTGCTAGCCAAACAACCTCAAATCATCGGGTTTGGCGTCTACATTTGGAACACGGTGCAAACCTGCGCCTTGGTCAAGCTGCTTAAAGCGCAGCACCCAGACATCAAAATCATC
>JBEGUP010000174.1:0-8417 GCA_041178825.1 Pseudomonadota bacterium
TGATCGACCGTGGCGGATTTGGTATCAGCGAGATGTATGTTTTGCAACGGAAACGTTTTTTACCGTTGCCAGACTACGAGTTGTCAGAGCCTTTGAAGGTGGTGGTGCGGGTATTTGGGCAAACCATTGACGAAAATTATGCCCGTTTACTCATGGAGCGAGCTGATTTGCCGCTTGAACAGGCCATTTGGTTAGACAGGGTGCAAAAAAAATCAAAAGTAGATAATGCGCATATCACCGAGCTACGCAAAGCAAAACTGATTGAGGGGCGCAAACCCAATTGGACTGTATCTGCCAGCATTGCAGCTATAACCAACTCACAAAACGAATACATACTGAACAAAGGTTTTGACGACAATTACTACAAGCGTCGGATGCTTCAAAGGTTAGAAGAATTCGGACCCACTTCGGGAAAAGAGCTACGCGCTTTGATTCTGGATCAATTACCTAGAATTTTGAGTGCCGAAGCCAAGGAAACCAAGATTAAAAACTTGCGCACCGCTCTTCGCCTCCAAGGTATAGATGGTAAAAAAATTGAAATTTCCCCTGATGGCCCCGCGCGTGGAACGAGTGCCATTTGGCGAATTCGACGAGGAAATTGAGTTGTTTACATTCACCTCAAAAAACAACTTAAGCAATTAAGAGATAATTTAATTCAATTAAATCAATGACTTAAGTTGTTTAACCATCAAATTCATAAACAACATTAAACAATTAAAGTCAAACAAACCATGCTTCCTACCGCCCGCAGCACCCACCAATGTATTGCTCCAGACGCCATTATTTTGCTCAGATGGTAACTCAAAAAGTAATCAATAGATTGAATAAAGCCTGTTTAGGTAATTGATGCCTTGCTCGCTTAGCGTCGCTTAAATTACCAGGAATATGACCATGAATATTCAGCATTTAGGCCGCGTAGATTACCTGCAAACCTACGAATCCATGCAGCTGTACACGGCGCAGCGGCAAGCTGAGAAGATATCTGAAAACGAAACAGAAAACAATCTGCAACCCGCATATTTACTGCCTGACCAGCTATTAATTTGCGAGCATATTTCCGTGTTTACACAAGGCTTAGCAGGCAAAAATGAGCACATCTTGAATGCTGGTGACATCCCCATCGTGCAATCCAACCGAGGCGGGCAAGTGACTTACCACGGGCCAGGGCAGGTGGTGGCTTACCCGATGATCGACTTGAAAGCTGCGGGCTATTTCGTCAAAGAATATGTTTACCGCATTGAAGAAGCAGTCATTCGCACACTAGATCACTTTGGTGTGACCGGTCACCGCGTGGCCGGAGCGCCTGGGATTTATGTGCGGCTCGATGACCCATCCTCGCACGCTTTGTTACCCCAAAGACCGCAAAAACACAGCAGTGAAACCATTAACTTCACCGGTTTAGGCAAAATCGCTGCTTTAGGCATCAAAGTCAGCCGTCATTTCACCTACCACGGCGTGGCGTTGAACGTTGATATGGATTTAGAACCCTTTTCCCGCATCAACCCATGTGGTTATTCTGGGCTGCAGACCGTGGATCTTTCTACAATAGGGGTATCTTGCTCGTGGGACGAGGCGGCTGACGTGTTGAGCCGAAAGCTTATGTCCTATTTAGCGCCTTGAGTTGAATGCCTTGAGTTAAACGCCTTGAATGGTGTCCTGAAAGAACAATGATTATGAGCACCGTCGAAACTAGCCCTTCCGCATCCAACCCCGTCATTCGGGAATCACAATCGCAAGCCGATTACAACCCGCTGGCCAAGCAAAAAGCGGGGGCAAAGCTGTCGCGCATTCCCGTCAAAGTGGTACAAGGCGAGGTGCTGAAGAAGCCGGATTGGATTCGCGTCAAAGCGGGCTCACCTTCTACCCGATTTTACGAAATCAAAGATATCTTGCGTGCCAACAAGCTGGTCACTGTGTGTGAAGAAGCCAGTTGCCCGAACATTGGCGAGTGTTTTGGCAAAGGTACGGCGACTTTCATGATCATGGGCGACAAATGCACCCGCCGCTGCCCGTTTTGCGATGTCGGTCATGGTCGACCTGATCCACTGGACGTTGACGAGCCTATGAATTTAGCTAAAACCATTGCGGCGCTCAAACTCAAATACGTGGTGATCACTTCGGTCGACCGTGATGATTTGCGTGACGGCGGAGCGCAGCATTTTGTGGATTGCATCAAAAACATCCGCGAACTGTCGCCAACGACTGAAATTGAAGTGCTGGTACCCGATTTCCGTGGGCGCGATGACCGCGCTTTGGAGATTTTGAAAGCCGCTCCACCAGACGTGATGAACCACAACCTAGAAACCGCGCCGCGTCTGTATAAAGAAGCGCGACCAGGTTCTGACTATCAATTCAGCTTGAATTTGCTCAAGAAGTTCAAAGAGTTACACCCGAATGTGCCAACCAAGAGTGGCATCATGGTCGGTTTGGGAGAAACGGACGAAGAAGTGCTGCAAGTGATGCAAGACATGCGTGACCACAACATTGATATGCTCACCATCGGGCAATACCTAGCGCCATCCATGTCGCATTTGACGGTGAAGCGCTATGTTCACCCTGATACGTTCAAAATGTTTGAAGCCAAAGCCTATGAAATGGGTTTTAGCCATGCGGCTGTGGGTGCCATGGTTCGATCGAGCTATCACGCAGATATTCAGGCAGAGCATGCGCATTCTGCTATTGCTAACCAATAAAAAGGCCTAGACCGTGTACCAAGCCGCCGCCTCAAGATATGACAACATGCTCTACCGCAATGTAGGGCGCAGCGGGCTAAAGTTGCCAGCAATCACGCTTGGGCTTTGGCACAACTTTGGTGACAGCACACCTATGGACACGCAGCGGGACATGCTGCGCACGGCGTTTGACCTTGGCATCACGCATTTTGACTTGGCGAATAACTATGGCCCACCGTATGGCAGCGCCGAGACTAATTTTGGCGAGCACATGCGGCGTGATTTCAAGCCGTACCGCGATGAACTAATTATTTCCAGCAAAGCCGGCTACGACATGTGGCCTGGACCGTATGGCCAAGGCGGTGGTTCACGCAAATATGTATTAGCCAGCCTTGACCAAAGCCTGAAACGCATGGGTTTGGATTATGTGGATATTTTTTACTCGCACCGCTTTGACCCAGATACACCATTAGAAGAAACCATGGGTGCGCTGGCAACGGCTGTGCAACAAGGCAAAGCCCTTTACGTTGGTATTTCTAGCTATTCCGCAACGAAAACACGTGAAGCTGCGGCGATATTGCGCGACTTAAAAGTGCCGTGTTTGATTCACCAGCCGTCTTACAGCATGTTGAACCGTTGGATTGAGCCAGCTTTACTAGATGCACTGGAAGACAACGGTATGGGTTGCATTGCCTTTAGCGCTTTGGCGCAAGGTTTGCTTACTAACAAGTATTTGAACGGTATTCCCACAGATGCGCGTATCAACAAACCGGGCGGCGGTTCGTTTAAAAGCGAACATTTAAGCCCTCAAAATCTAGCGCATGTGAAGGCGTTGAACGAGATGGCTTTGGCGCGTGGGCAAAGTTTGGCGCAAATGGCGGTTGCTTGGGTGCTGCGCGACAAACGCGTGACTTCGGCTTTGATTGGTGCCAGCAGCTCTAGGCAAATCGTTGAACTGGTGGGTGCGCTGAAACAGTTGTCTTTTTCAACAGAAGAGCTTGCTGCCATTGACCAACACGCCACAGATGGCGGTATCAACCTATGGCAAAAGCCGTCTACCGATCAAGCATTAAGTTGATCCGTACGACGGCTTTTTAAAACAGCTGGTAGAAATCCGGTAAAAAGCTAGCTTTTTGGTCGACTGATTTTCAGCCGACTAATATTTAACCTATATAACCAGACAAACGGTAGCCTTGGCCACGGTAAGTTTGGATGGTGTCGCGACCTAGCTTGCGGCGCAGGTGGCTGATGAACACTTCCAAGGTGTTGCTGCCAATGTCGTCATCAAATGTGTAAATCGCGCTAGTTAACACTTCTTTAGAGTGCAAACGATCTGGCCTAGATGCTAAAACACGCAAAATCGCCCATTCTTTGCCAGTCAAATTGGCAGGTACGCCATTGGCAGTAACCGTGTTTCGACCCAAGTCAATTTGCAGTGCACCGCAGTCTAGAATCGCACTGGCTGCACCACTGCGACGTCGCTCAATCGCCAGCGTCTAATCCTTTGATGCGATCAGCAATCAAGCCTTTGGAGGTAATCATGATGATAGACGCTTGATCGGCTTGCTTGCGAATGATCGGCAGCAAATCAATGCCCTCGCCGTCAGGCAAAGACCAGTCCAACAAAACAGCACCCCAATTGGTCGAGGGCAACAAATCTTTAGCAGTTTGCATATTTGGCGCATGCGCGACAGTGAAGCCTTTTCCAGTTAAAAAAGCAACCATGTCGTCGGCAACCACCGCGTCATCTTCAATAAATAGTATTCGCATATAGATCCTTATTGGACATCAATGTGGTGAATATTACCTGAAACTTGCCTAGTAATGCAACTCTAATGAGAACTTTTGTAATCTTTTTTGAAACCTCAGTATACAAACGTAAGTATTTACACCTCAAAAAAATGTGACTTTTTACACGAATTCAGCTGGATTTTCAGAAGTGAGGACTTGCTGAACCCAGTCGTGCAGCTTGCTAGTATCGGTGCGCAAAATGTGTTGTTTTACGGTCAATATTTGTGCAGGATGCATTGAGAAACAACGCAAGCCCATACCCAACAAAAGCCGTGTCAGGCTGACATCACCGGCCATTTCGCCACACACACTGACATCTTTGCCCTGCAAACGGCATTGCTGAATCGTGTTTGCAATGAGGTGCAAAACCGCAGGATGCAAGGGGTCATACATGTGTGCAACTGCTTCGTCTGCCCTGTCAATTGCCAAAGTGTACTGAATCAAATCGTTGGTACCCAAAGACAGAAAGTCAAAATACTTCAAAAACGTTGGCAGTATCAACGCCGCAGCGGGAATCTCTATCATCGCACCGATCTTCACGTCGCCATAAGGGATGCTTTTAGCGTCAAGTTCCGCCTTGGCTTGTTTGACGAGTGCCAAGGTTTGGTGGATTTCCCCCACAGCGCATAACATCGGGATCATTAGCTTGATTTGCCCAAAGCTGCTGGCGCGCAAGATGGCCCTTAGCTGCGTTAAAAACATGGCAGGATCAGCCAAACTCCAGCGAATTGCTCGCAAACCCAGCGCAGGGTTGAGATGCGTGTCTTGCGTTTTGTCTAAACGCTCTTGCCGGTCTAGTGGCTTATCTGCACCGATGTCAACTGTGCGAATCGTGACGGGCAAGCCTTGCATGCCATCGACAGCGCGTTTGTAGGCTTGAAATTGCTCCTCTTCATCGGGCAGCTTCGATTGACCTTTTCCGTCACGCCCCATGAACAAAAATTCGCTGCGAAACAAGCCTACACCTACTGCACCAGCGGTGAGGGCTGCGGCTGCATCGTCAGGTTGTTCAATGTTTGCCAACAGCTCAACTATTTCGCCATCCATCGTCACGGCTGGCGTGTTTCGCAAACGAGACAGCCTGCCGCGCTCAAGCTCACCTTGTCGTTGTTTAAACCCATACTCCGCCAAG
Source organism: Pseudomonadota bacterium (assembly GCA_041178825.1). Classification (GTDB taxonomy): domain Bacteria; phylum Pseudomonadota; class Gammaproteobacteria; order Burkholderiales; family Burkholderiaceae_C; genus Aalborgiella. The sequence goes on from JBEGUP010000174.1 coordinate 5,596, forward strand.
ATAATCGGGCTAGGGTCGACAATCACGACACCTGCATCGCCGTCAATAATCACCCAATCGTCTTGCCGAATCAACGTGCTGGCCGCTCTTGCCCCCACAACGGCGGGAATATTCATACTGCGCGCCACAATGGCAGTATGTGAAGTTTTGCCGCCTACATCTGTGACAAAACCGGCAAACACGCTTTGCTTGAACTGCAGCATGTCCGCTGGTGATAAATCATGCGCCACCAAAATCAAAGGAACATCAATCGTGTCATCCAAGAGCAAATCTTGCTGACCTTTGCGGGGCTTTGACTCACGCTTGGGATCTCGCTTGGGTCGGCCATCGCCATCCACCAAAGGCAACGCCACGCCTTGCATATGGCGCAAAATGCGTTCAACCACTTGCTCTAGATCAGCTTTGCGCTCGCGCAAGTAGGGGTCTTCCATTTCGTCAAACTGGCGTGCAATCAGCTCTAGTTGCGTTGTGAGCGCCCATTCTGCGTTGTACAGCCGGTCGGTGATCCAGTGCTTCACACCATCAGACAACATGTCGTCTTGCAACAGCATGAGATGCACATCCAGCATGGCTGCCAGCTCGTGCGGCGCTTCTTTACGCGACATTTGCGATACGCTGTGCTGCAGCCGGCCTAGCTCATCAATCACAGCGTCTCGGCCAGCTCGTATGCGCTCAATTTCCGCTTCTACGTCGCTTTCTTCAATGAAGTAATGTGCGACATCTAGCCGACTAGACGCGATTAAAACGGCACGCCCAATGGCAATGCCTTGCGCGACAGCTAAACCGCGTACCGAAAATGTCATGGACGGACCCCCACGCTTGTCGCTTCGCGTACTACGCTGCCCCCCGAGGGGACTAATTTCCCTAGAGGCGGCTCGTCGGGAAATTGCAAAGCAATATGTATCCTCACTCGCCTTCTCCAAACTTGTCGGCAATCAATGCCAAGATGGCAGCGCTGGCTTCCGCCTCTTGAGCGCCATCGGTTTCAAGCTCAACGGTTGACCCGATGCCGGCGGCGAGCATCATCACGCCCATGATGCTTTTGGCGTTAATACGGCGTTCGCCCTTAGAGAGCCAAACCTCGCAAGGAAAGCTCCCTGCTAATTTGGTCAATTTGGCCGATGCGCGAGCGTGCAAGCCCAGTTTATTGCTGATGGTCGTGCTTATTTTTATCATAGGATTTAAGAGATTGATTCTGTGGAGCAGTAACGGCAACAGGCATCACACCCTGAATACCGCCAGCAGATGCGCGTGAAACCAGCGTGTCTAGCGGCTCACCTCTGTAGGTCATGGCTCGCATTAACATGGGCAAATTGACGCCTGCGATAAGTTTGCAGTTCACGCCGTCCATCAACTTCATGGCAACATTGCAAGGCGTCGCGCCAAAAATATCGGTCAGCATCAAGGTGGTGCTGTTACCTGTGGCTTTGGCCATTTGATCCAACATGATGGCGGCGCTGGCTTGCGATTCAATCGCCGGCATATTGGGCTGAACATCAAAAGCGACGATGTGCGCATGCGCTTCTGGAAACACGTGCAGCGCACATGCACGCATTGCGCTTGCAAGCGGTACGTGGGCGATGATGAAAATGCTGTTCATACCTAATTATGCTGTCGATGTGCCCACTTTTAAGGTCGATTTTGGTCTCGCGAATATGAAATAACCGTAAGAGGCGACACAACATACCAAAAATACGGCAAAAGCGCCCTGAAAAGCAGCCACTTCTTGCCAGCCTAAGGCTTTGAAGCCATCAATCAGCAAACCAATACCCCACTGCATCACAAAAACGCCAGCAAAAAGCACTAAATTGAAAGCTGACAAAGCTCTACCCGCCAATTCAGCAGGAAAAGCCATGGCAATGGCAGGTTGCGACAAAGCCATGAATGAACATGCCACAAAGTACACAGCCCACAGAACACCCGCATTCATATTTAAACCATTAAAAAAAGACATGAATATGTCGTTATTCGTCGTATTTACTGCCTTAGCAGCTATAATTATTATAGCTAAAACAATGAAACTTGAAGGCAACCCAAAAATCATCAGTTTGTCTGAACTGATTTTTCTACGAACTAGCCAAGGGTTCAGGCTGCCCCACAACCAAAACGTGAAGAGCATGACCACGTTGATATAAAACAATGCGGTCGCCGCCTCTAGCGCGGTATATCCGGCAACTTTGATCATCCAAGGCGATACCCACAGCGTTTGCAATGCGATTTGACCACCGTAAAAGAAAAAACCCATGGGAATCAAACTGCGCACATAAGCATTGGCCCAAACAGCTTTGTAGCTGTAATCGGTTACAGGCGGTGTTTGCGCCACAGCATGTGTCGCTGCATGCTCTGTTTTCCAAGCGGGAACGAGTATAAATATGACCAAAATTGCTATTACAAGCATAGCTGGTAAGGCAATAAATATGCCGCGCCAGCCCCACATTGGCATCAACCACTGAACAGGCAAGGTAGAGGCCACCATACCTAGTGAGCCAGTCATCAGCATCCACGAATTTGCCCGGGTTTGGCTCTCGGGAGCCAGCCAACGGCGGTAACCGGTGAGTGGAGCCATCAAACAAGCACTCACACCTGCGCCACAAAACACCCGCGCCACCAGCAAACCCGTAAAACTGGTAGCTGTTGCAAACGCCAAACAGCCCAGCACCGCCACGCTCAAAAAGCAAATAATCACTTTTTTAGGACCAAATCTATCCAGCCATTTGCCCAAGGGCAGCTGCATGGCTGCAAATCCAAAGAAATACCCGCCAGCCAGCAGCCCTAAATCACGCGCTTGCAGCCCCAACTCTGAAGTCAAAGTCGGTGACAAC
>JBEGUP010000175.1:0-4741 GCA_041178825.1 Pseudomonadota bacterium
ACTGTCAAGCTTGTTCGTGGTGGTGTGGTCAATGTCATGGCCAACCCAGCTGGTTCACCCGGACCTGCAGTAACTTACAACATCGGCACGGTTGCCAATAAAGAAATAGTTGAAATTCGCTACCGTGTCCGTTTAGGAATTGGCGCTGACCTAGGCGATGGCATTAACCGCGCGCAAGCAAAAGCACCGTTTGCGACAGCGTCGTTGGTGGCAACAGCCAAGGTCTTGGTAACTCGCGGCGTGTTTACAAGAGAGGCTTGCGTTGCAGGTAAAGTCTTCGTTGATTGCAATCAAAATGGCGGTCAAGACAAAGGTCAGCGTAACGGTATTCAAGACAAAGGTGAGTTAGGTATTCCAGGTGTTCGCTTGTACATGGAAGACGGTACAAACATGACCACTGATGAGAATGGTCAATATAGCATCTGTGGTGTACGAGCTATTAGTCATGTCATGCAAGTGGATACAACGACTATGCCGGTGGGTAGCCGAATGGGTATAACAAGCAACCGCAACTTAGGCGATGGCGTGAGTTTGTTGATGAACATCAAAGCGGGCGAATTGTACCGAGCTGATTTCATTGAGGGGTCTTGTACGCCAAGTATTTTGGAACAAGTCAATCAGCGGATCAAACTTGGGTTAGTGACACCATCTTCATCACTGTCTTCTGTGCCACCTAAACCTTTAGAGTTTGATTCGAGTCAGCAGGGGTATTCAATACCATTTTTATGCACCACTCAACCTGATTCCATCGAATGCAAACAAGCTGGAGGTTCAAAATGAACTACCAACTTAATACAGATGAATCTAACAAAGCGGAAACTCTTGTGTTGAGCTCTACTATGACAATGATTGCAAAAAACAGAGCGCTTAAGCCAATAGCTACTGCCGTTTTGGTATTGATGACGACTGGATTATCCACACAATTACTGGCGCAAACCACGACAGAAAATAAGGTTGATTCCCTCGGCATTACCAGCCCTGTAGCGTCTGTTTGCGGTACCGCTGGCGTTGTTTTTAAAAATCCAGATGGTTCAAATTTGGATATTTTGAACTCGAATAATTCTAGACTGCCAGTTGCTGCAGATTTAGGTTTATGGGGTGAGAGCAAAGGTTTGCCACTCGGCTCAAAAATACTGTTGACTGTTTCCGATGCGAAAGCACCTGCTGACGGACGAAGTTTTCTTAAAATTGGCGTCAAAGCCTATGATGCAGCTGGCGCGTTGATAACAAGTCCTGTCAAACTTTTGATTGAAACTAGTTTAGGTCGACTCAGTGTAGATGGATACTCTACGCAAGTTTCAACATTAGAGGTGGCGACTAAAACGGGTGAGGCTTGCCTAAATCTAGTTGCATCCAACGTCGCAGGTGAGTCTCTAGTTCGAGTTAGCTCGGGGGCCGTCAAAGTGCAGGGCATAGTTGATTTTGTACCCGATTTGCGTCCAATGTTAGTAGTCGGGATGGTTGAAGGTGCGATTAGTTTGACCAAGTTTAAAAAAGACACTCTAACACCTAATATTGCCACCACCGATTTTGATGAAACCTTGCGCAATTTTGCTAAAACGACGGACGATGGTGATAAGCGTCAGACCGTCGCTGGACGTGTTGCTATGTTTGTCAAGGGAACTGTAAAGGGTGAGTATTTGCTCACGGCAGCATACGACAGTGACAAAATTGTGCAGCAAAAATTATTCCGTGATATTGACCCGAATACCTACTACCCTATTTATGGAGACGCCTCTGTCAAAAATTTTGATGCTCAGAGTGCAAGTCGCTTGTATGTCAGGGTAGATAAGGATAAAAGTTACATGCTTTATGGTGACTTTACCACCGCATCTACGGACGAAGCGTCCAAACTTGCTAGCTACAGCCGCAGCCTCACAGGCGTTAAATATCGTTTTGAAAATGAAACTGTCAAAGTCAATGCTTGGGCTGCACGTGATACGTTGCGAGCTTATGTTGACGAACAGCCCGGTCTGGGTATTAGTGGGCCTTACGCAGTAGCGCAGCCGAATGCTATTGCTAATTCTGAAAAGGTTGAATTGTTGGTTCGGGACAGAGTGCAAGTTTCTGTCATATTGAAGCGTGAGTTGTTAACACGCTTTGTTGACTACGATTTTGAACCCTTTACGGGAAAAATTCTGTTTCGTAAACCTATTTCTTCAGTGGATGAAAATCTAAATCCTGTTTCGATTCGGATTACCTACGAAGTTGATGAAGGCGGTGAAAAATTTTGGGTAGGTGGTGTTGATGCCAAGATCAAAGCTGGTCCTGTCTCAATTGGAGCTTCGCATGTTGAAGATAAAAATTCTTTAGCCCCTTATAAATTAAGTGGCGTCAATGCGGAAATCAAACTCGGAGAGAAAACTTATTTTGTAGCCGAAGTAGCCAAGAGTACAGGTACCCAGTTTTACAACCAGAGTATTGATGCAATCACTTCAGCAACCAGTGGTTCACCAACCACTTTAGGCGGGAGTGTACCGTCTGCCAATGTTCAATCAGGTCAAGCTGCGCGCATGGAATTGCGGCACAGCACGGATGAGCTGCAAGCGCGCGCGTATGTAAGCAGAGCTGATACAGACTTTCAAAACAGCAATGCAGGTTTAACTGCTGGCCGGGAAGAGGCGGGCGCAAATATCAGTTACAAAGCAAACGAACAGTTGGTCGTTAAAGTCGACCTTATACTGACGAAGGAGCTTGTCACGTTGTCAAAACGCGAAGCTATTAGTTCGAGTGTGAGCTACAAAATTTCAGATGCGTTGTCTGTTGAAGTAGGTGTGAATCATGTTAAAGAAAAAGGGAAATCTGGTGCTCTGAGTTTAAATGCTGCACAAAATTCTCAGTCCAACTATGGCATCAGTACATCAAATGGTGCTAGCTTGTTACCGTCATTAAGCACGACGACTGCAGCGACCACTTCCTCCGCATTGATTGACAACGAGTACACAAGTTTGCGTGCGAGGCTAACTGCCAAAGTTACCGAGGATGCAAGTATTTACGGTGAGATTGAGCGCGCTGCAGATGATACAGGTCGTCAACGTGCAGCGTTTGGCGCAGAATATCGCATCAATGAGAAAAGTCGTGTTTACGGTCGTTATGAGTTTGAAAATACACTTAGCGGTAATGTTGCTGGCTACAGCCTAAGCGGCACTAACACGCGAACATCTGTCATCGGCATAGACACCGAGTACATGAAAGACGGACAACTGTTCAGTGAATATCGCTTGTCAGGCGCTCAAAATGGTTTTGATGCGGCCGCATCCATCGGTGTACGCAACCAATGGAGCATCAGCGACGGTTTGGTGATCAACACCAGTGCCGAGCGCCAAGCTTTACGCCCCTTTGAAGGAGCCAAAGGTGATGCAGTCGCTATAAGCTTGGGGGCACTGTACAGCGGTAACCCCGTTTACAAGCTAGGTGGAAAGCTGGAATACCGCACCTCTCGTCCCACAGACCAATGGAATGCTACTCTGGCTTACGACCGTAAACTGACCGACAATTGGTCTGCCATTGCGCGTAACTTGTTTATGTACACGCATGACAAATGGGACACAGGTGCTGGCGATCAGACGCAAAATCGTTTCCAACTCGGTTTGGCTTACCGTGATGTTGAAACTAATATGTTCAACGGTTTAGCGCGTCTAGAGCATCGTACGGATATCAGTACAGCACTTGCCGATCTTAAAAACAGTACCACAACTGTTTTTAGCGTTCAGGGCAATTACCACCCTGTTCGGGCTTTCACACTCAACGGGCAAGCAGCATTCAAATATGTCAATGAAACCTTTGGTGATGTCATCACGAAGTGGCAGGGCACCTTGTTATCTGGCCGCGTTTCATATGATTTTACGGATCGTATCGATGGCAGCATCATGGCTAGTCGCATGTGGGGAACAGGCGCTTCTGTATCCGGTATTGGTGCAGAGGTTGGTGTGCGATTGGTCGACAATATGTGGCTTGGTTTGAGCTATAACATCGGAAAATTTGTAGACACCGAACTCTTTAGCTCGAATGCCAGCTGGACAGGTTGGCACTTGCGCATGAATTACAAATACCATTGAATGCGTGAGCTTGATTTGACATGACATAATTTGCGGATGACTCAAACACCACCGCAATCAGCATCACTCGCTAAACAGTTCACAAGACAAGACTTCCGCTTCAGCTCCCGCCTGCGGGTACGCTGGGCAGAGGTCGATTTACAAAAAATAGTGTTCAATGCACACTATTTGATGTATTTTGACACCGCGATCAGCGACTACTGGCGCGCCATGGCCATCCCCTACGAAGAAACCATGCACCACTGGGGTGGCGATTTGTACGTTAAAAAAGCCAGCGTTGAGTATTTCGCCAGCGCCCGCTATGAAGACCAGTTGGACGTGATGCTCAAATGCATCAAAGTGGGCAACTCATCGTCGCAACCCGTACCAGCAGCTTTTCGAGAGCTGTTAACCGCTTTTGAAGCTGGCGAGCCGATGACCAAGGTCAATACTGGTGATGTGAAAGCTTTGGGCGCGGACGCCTTTGCCATCCGCGAAGATGTTTTTGTCAATGAGCAAGGCTTTGCTCTAGAGATTGAAAAAGACGCTTACGATGCCACCAGCGTGCATGCCGTTGCCTATAACCGTCTTGGTAAACCGCTTGCTACAGGTCGCTTACTACCAACCAGTTTGGTAGATGGCGTCAAAACTAGCAAAATTGGTCGTATGGCGGTGCATCGTGTGATGCGTGGATCTAAACTGGG
>JBEGUP010000176.1:0-4637 GCA_041178825.1 Pseudomonadota bacterium
TAGCTGCCCATGCTGGCGAGCAAGACAATCAGCGCGACTTGGCGCATGTACGTCGATTTACCGCCCATGTTCGGGCCGGTGATGATTTGCATGCGCTGCTTGTGACCTAGAGCCGTGTCATTCGCAATAAACGCCGCACTTGATGTTTCAGCTAAACGCGCTTGAACCACAGGGTGGCGGCCTTGGCTGATGTCTATGCACGGCTCGCGCACAAACTGCGGGGCGCACCAGCCCAGCGTCAACGCCCGCTCGGTCAGCGCACACAATGCGTCCAGCGTGGCAATAGATTTAGCGAGTTGTGACAGCGGGGCGATGAAGGCTTGCAGCTCATCAAGTACGCCTTCAAACAACCATTTTTCCCGCGCCAGCGCCCGATCTTGGGCGCTCAGTGCTTTGTCTTCAAAGGCTTTCAGCTCGGGGGTAATGAAGCGCATGCACTTTGTTGAACTGCACCCGCAGTGTGGCAATGCCAGTGCGGACTTTTTCGCGGGTTTCTAGGTCGAGCAAAAAGGCGTCGCAGTTCTCGGCAATGGCGCGCAGTTCGTCCAAGTCGGCGTCAAATCCGGCAGCAATCACGCCGCCATCGCGGATCATGGCTGATGGCTCGGGCAGGATGGCGCGCTGCAGCAGTTCCGCGCAGGTTGGGGGCGCTTCCAACTTGTTGGCGATTTTGACGAGTAGATTGGATGAATTTTGATCAAGTTCCTCTAAATCAACCTCTAAATCAGGTGTTAAATTGGCACGTAGCCGTCGTATTTGCTGCCTGAGCAGCTCCGATTTTTGTAGCGTATTTACCAGCCCTACCAGCTCCCGTGGTCGTACTTGGCGTAACGCAATGCGGGCGGTGATGCGCTCCACGTCGGCGCTGCCTTTGAGGGCGAGGCGCAGTGCCTGCCAGGATTGGGTAGTTTGCAGCGTCGCAATTGCGTCCAGCCGTTGCGCGGCAACCGTGCGGTCGCGCAGCGGCGTCAGCAGCCACGCCTTCAATAAGCGGCTGCCCATACCCGTCATGCAGGTGTCGAGCAGCGAAAACAGCGTGGGCGAGTCCTCACCGCGCAGGGTTTGCGTCAGCTCCAAGTTTCGCCGCGTTGTGGGCGGCAGGTCGATCAGCGCATCGCTTTTTTGCACGACGATGCTTTGCAAATGCGTCAACACGCGGCCCTGCGTGTGCTCGGCATAGGCCATCAGCGCCCCGGCAGCGGCGTGGGCTTGCGTCAGGGTTTCGGCATTCCAGCTTGCCAAACTTGCGGCTTTGAAGAGCTCCAGCAGTTTGCGTTGCCCCAAAGCGGCGTCAAACTGCCATTCGGCGCGGCGGGTCAGGTTGAACTTGACCGTGCTGTTTTGCTGTGCGTTTTTGAGATTTGCTTCAAACTTGGTCGTCACATCGGCGCTGAACAACAGCTCGCTAGGCGCGATGCGGGTGATCCAGCCCGCCAGTTCGTCCAGTGGGCATTCGGCTAAATGCACCTCGCCCTGCATGACACTGAGCCAGGCCAGTCCACATGCATTGCGTGCGCCTTGATGAACTGCAAGGAGGACAGACTCAGTTTTGTCGCTCAACAAGGCACTGTCTGTCAGCGTGCCAGGGGTGATGATCCGCACCACTTTGCGCTCGACCGGGCCTTTGCCGGTGACTTCGCCGATCTGCTCGCAAATCGCCACTGATTCACCCAGTTTGATGAGCTTGGCCAGATAGTTTTCAATCGCATGGAAAGGCACACCCGCCATCGCAATCGGTTTTCCACCAGAGTTGCCGCGGGCGGTGAGGGTGATGTCTAGCAGCCGCGCAGCTTTTTCGGCATCGTCAAAAAACAGCTCGTAAAAGTCGCCCATGCGGTACAGCACCAGCGTGGTCGGGTACTCGGCCTTGATGGCCAAGTACTGCTGCATCATGGGGGTGTGCTCAGACGCTTGTTTTTTATTTTCCTCGATAGCACTCACATTTTTACCCGATGATGACGTCATATTGCATAGATATACGTTAATGTAATCTATTACGCTGCTGGTGCAGCGAAGCAGAAAGTGCAGAAAAAATAAGCGATACGGATGGCTTGGAAGTGTGTGTTTTGCCGACCAACAACTATTGAGCCTTGATCTCAAACTGTTTCACAATCACAGCGTTGCGATCAAATTCAATTTTCACGATTTGCGACAGTTCTGCTGGGCTTAAATTCAGATTCGGTTCAAAACCAGCAGTGGCAAGCCTATCTTTTACGGCAGGTGCAGCAGCAGATTTTAAAACAGCAGCATTGATTTTGCTGGCCATGTCCGTACTCATCTGCGCCGAAGCAACCACGCCCAACCAATTACTGAAGTCAAGCTCAGTAAAACCTTGCTCAGCCAATGTTGGTACATTTGGCAAATGTGCTGAGCGAACTTTGGAAGCGACGCCATATGCCTTTAGCTTGCCGCTTTTAATATGTGGCATAGAGCTAACCATGCTATCAAACATGATGGGGATTTGCCCACCCATGACTTGCTGCAAGGCAGGTGGCGAGCCCGCGAAGGGCACGTGCTGTATGTCACTGCCGATTTTTTGACTGAAAATCACGCCAGCATAATGAGAAGCCGTGCCCGTGCTGTAGCTGGCAAAGCTCGTTTTGCCTGTATTGGCTTTCAGGTGGAAGATCAAGCCTTTCAGATCATCAGCGGGTAAATTGGCATGACCCACCAAAACCATACCTGCACGTGCCACTGTCGCAATGGGTTTGACGTCTTTGAACGGGTCAAATCCCGTTTTCATCACATGCGGAATCTCCGTCAACACGTTGCTAGCTGTCACCATGATGGTTTGCCCGTCAGCGCTGGCGGCCATCAAGGCTTGAACAGCAATACCGCCGCCTGCGCCAGGTTTGTTGTCGACAACAACGGGTTGCCCAATATCTGCAGACAGTTGCGATGCCAAAATTCGCGCCACCAAGTCCATAGTGCCACCAGCAGGGGCGGGGACGAGCAGTTTCACGGGCTTATCCGTCCAAGCATGTACAACATTTGTCACGCTGAGCAACGACATTAACAGCAGGCCTGCCCAAAAGCAGGACAAATGGTGGTTTGTTTTTACTGTGGTTGTGACTGTTGTCGTCAGCTTTTTCATTTGCTCCTCATTGATCCATGTAAGGGCTTGCTGAATTCTGCCCTCTAAATCATTTATTTTGGCGCTTCAAACTCAACGACTGCCGTACAGCCGCTTTTTCGCCCGCAGATGCAAACTGGCTGTACTTGCCCAACAGCGATGCCATTTGCGCGTAAACGCGCGGTGTGGCTGCCATGCACTCGCCAGTTTCCAAAAAGTCAGCTTCACCAGAAAAATTGCCAACCAAGCCACCAGCTTCTTGAATAAGCAATGAGCCAGCTGCCACATCCCACGGCTTCAAGTTAGCTTCAAAAAAGCCGTCTGTGAAACCAGCGGCCACATAAGCCAAGTCCAGCGCAGCAGCGCCCGGGCGGCGTACGCCTGCGCACTTGGGCATCACGTCGCCCAGCATGCTCAGGTATTTCGGCAAATTGTCGCCAGCGCGGTAGGGGAAGCCGGTGGAGATCAGGCATTCTTCCATCTGAATGCGCTTACTCACGCGGATACGTCTGTCGTTCATGTACGCACCACGGCCTTTGGTGGCGGTGAACAGGTCGTTGCGGGTGGGGTCGTAAACGACAGCTTGCTCAATTTTGCCTTTCACGGCCAAAGCGATGCTGACGCAATACACGGGCAGGCCGTGAATAAAGTTGGTGGTGCCGTCCAGCGGGTCGATGATCCATACAAACTCAGAGTCTTGCGCACCAAACTCGGTGCCAGACTCTTCCGCCCAAATACCATGGCCCGGGTAGGCTGCTAAAAGCGTCTCAATGATGACTTTTTCGCAGGCCACGTCGACCTCGGTCACGAAGTCGTTGACTTGCTTGCTAGAGACGCGAACCGACTCAATATCCAGCGCAGCGCGGTTGATAAGAGAGCCAGCAGCACGAGCAGCCTTGACGGCCACGTTGATCATGGGGTGTAAATTGGGCGACATAAGTTGTAATGAAGAGCAGGTTAGAAGCTACAGCGATGGTAACTTGGCGGGTGAATATTGAACAGAGGCTGTGTCAATAAATACAATAGCGCTATTTTAACCGCCTAATTTGGTCTACTTGAGCCTGCCATTTTTGACGTATTTCCCCAAATTGCCCATGAAAACCCGCTTCATCCTCATCAACACCAGCCACGCCGGCAACGTAGGCGCTGCCGCTCGCGCTATGAAAACCATGGGGTTCACCGACATGGTGCTGGTCGCTCCGCGCTGGGCCAACGTGCTGCGGCGAGAGGAGACTATTCAACGTGCCAGTGGCGCATTGGATGTGTTGAACAACGCTCGAATCGTTGAAACCCTAGACGAAGCGCTGGACGGCATGACACACCTGTGCGCCACGGCGATGACGCCGCGTGACTTTGGCCCGCCGACGCGTGGACCGCGTGAACACTTTGAATTGCTATTAAAAGATGAGCATTTTAGACAACAAATACGCCGGCTAGATACCAATTTAAGCACAAAAAACGATGAATCGCAGGAGTCGGCTTCTGGCATGGGCTTTCTGTTCGGTTCTGAGCGATTTGGCATGGCCAATGACGACGTTTACCGCTGCAACGTGGCGCTGAGCAT
>JBEGUP010000177.1:0-4357 GCA_041178825.1 Pseudomonadota bacterium
TCTTTCAACACCGTTTTCAGGCGCTCCTCAAACTCGCCACGGAATTTAGCACCTGCCAACAGCGCGGCCATGTCCAAGATCAGTACTCGTTTGCCTTTTAGCGATTCAGGAACCTCACCCGCAACAATACGCTGCGCCAAACCTTCAACAATCGCAGTTTTGCCGACGCCAGGTTCACCAATCAGCACAGGGTTGTTTTTTGTACGACGTTGCAAGACTTGAATGGCACGGCGGATTTCATCATCGCGACCAATCACTGGGTCTAGCTTGCCCATACGGGCGCGTTCAGTGAGATCAACGCAGTATTTTTTGAGCGATTCGCGCTGGTCTTCAGCATCCGCACTGTCCATGTTTTGCCCGCCGCGCACGGCATCAATCGCGGCTTCTAATGACTTTCGGTTCAAACCATGTGACTTGGCCAACTTACCCAAATCACTTTTAGCATCGCATAAGGCAAGTAAAAAAAGCTCACTGGCAACAAACTGGTCACCGCGTTTCATGGCTTCTTTTTCAGTGCTTTGCAACAAGCTGAGCAAGTCACGCCCCGGTTGTACCAACTCCTGACCATGCACTTGCGACAATTTCTTGATTTGCTCGTCCGTGCCCGCTAGCAAAGCCGTCACATTGACTCCTGCACGCTGCAACAGTGCTTTGGGCCCTTCTTCTTGGCGAATCATAGCCGCCAGCAGGTGCGCTGGCTCGATGTAAGCATGATCTTGCCCAACAGCTAAGCTTTGCGCCTCGCTCAAGGCTTCTTGAAATTTAGTAGTTAGTTTGTCAGCACGCATGGTGTAACTCCTGAAAGTCTGTTTAATTACCCCTTACGTAGGGATAGAAAACTAAAATTCAAGCATTCCACTTTGCCAGCGCAGCATCGTCACTGGCGCGGGCGTCCACCCAGCGCGCAGTTGTAACACTGTTTGGGGTCTGCTCTTTTTTCCAAAACGGTGCTTGTGTTTTCAAGTAGTCCATGACAAATTCGCAGGCTTGGAAGGACTCGCTACGGTGTGCTGATGTCACCGCCACCATCACGATTTGATCCGTGGGCTGCAGTTTTCCGATACGGTGGACAACGCGTACTGCGTATATGTCGAAGCGCTTAAAAGCCGACTCAATCGTCGCTTCTATCGACTTTTCGGTCATGCCAGGGTAGTGTTCTAGCTCCAGTTCGCTGACCGCATCGCCGTCATTGATATCGCGCACCGTGCCTACAAAGGCGCAAACTGCACCTACGCGCTTGTCTGATGCACGTAGTTTGGCAACTTCCGCGCTGAGGTCGAAGTCTTCGATTTGGACTGAGACTCGTGATTCAACTCTGGCTTGCATCGTATTCCTAGCCGCCTGTGACAGGCGGGAAAAACGCAACTTCGCAGCCTTCCAGCAACACAGCTTCATCATCGCTCATGTCCTGATTCAAAGCCATGCGCAGGCTGCGGCCTTTGAAAGCGGCATCCAAGCATTCAGCATACGCACCGCCGCGTGCTATCAATTCGCCACGTAACTGCCCTAGCGTCGCGGCAGAAGTTTGCAGCACTTCGGAGCCTTGGCCGATGGACTCGCGGATGGATGCGAAATATTTAACTGTTACTTTCATGAATATTTTTATAGTGCTCAGGACAGTAATTCAGCAAAGGACACAAACTGAACCATATCACCAACGGCAATGGTTTGCCCGGGCGGGTTATTGACCAAACCATCGCCCCACACAGCAGAGGTTAAAACGCCAGAGCTTTGGTTCTGGAACAAGTCCAGACCACCGTTTGCATTGCGTTTGACACGTAGAAATTCACGGCGTTTATCGGCTCTAGCCCATGTAAAGCCTGCCTGAACAGCTATTGATTTAGTAGTGATTTGGTCAACATCTTGTACGCCTTGCAACTTCAACAGAAACGGCCTAACCAAGAGTAAGAACGTCACAAAGCTGGAAACTGGGTTACCTGGCAAGCCAATGAAATGTGCGGCGCCAGAAGCGTTATTAACTTTGCCATACGCAAACGGCTTGCCTGGTTTGATCGCGATTTGCCACAAATTCAACTCGCCCAGCGCCTGCACAGCGGGTTTGATGTGGTCCTCTTCACCAACGGAAACGCCACCACTGGTCAAAATCAGGTCATGCCCTTCGGCGGCGCTGCTCAATGCTGCTTTTGTTGCATCCAAGTTATCGGGAACGATGCCTAAATCCGTCACCTCGCATCCTAAACGCTGCAACAAAGCGCGTAAAAAGAAACGGTTGGAGTTGTAAATACTGCCTGCGGGCATGTCTTGGGGGGCAATGTCGCCGGGCATGACCAGTTCGTCACCCGTAGAAAACAGCGCAACTTTTGGGCGACTCACTACTGGCAAAGTAGCTAAACCGATACTTGCAGCCAAACCCAATGATGCTGGTGTGAGGCGCTCTCCCTTTTGCAGCACGACTGCACCACGCGCAACATCTTCACCCGCTTTGCGAATCCATTGGCCGGATTTTGGCATAGCGTTGACGCGAATTTGACCCATGCCATCTTTGTCCGCAAGAACTTCGCACTCCTCCTGCATCACCACCGCATCCGCACCTGCTGGAATGGACGCACCGGTGAAAATGCGAGCAGCTGTACCAGCTTGCAAAGCCGTGCCGACGCTGCCTGCGGGAATGCGCTGGCTGACGCTAAGCACCGCACCTGCAGCGTCTACATCCGCCACCCGCATGGCGTAACCGTCCATAGCACTGTTGTCTTGGGGTGGCACGTGAAGGCTGGAGAGCATGTTTTGCGCCAAAACGCGGCCATCGGCTTCGAAAGTGGTAACTTCTTCAACGCCATGCAGTGTTGAGACCTGCGCGAGCAGCTCGGCCAAGGCAACATCAAGAGCTTTAAGCGGAGCGCGTGCAGGTATCATGATAGATTAGGTCAGTTCAATTCACTATGATTTTCATAGCTGCTTAGGCAGTAAATACGCCTGCTACAGCCTAAAATGGCATGAAAATTAGCACATTTAGGCATCAAAATTGCTTTTAAACGCACTTTTCCACAATAAACGCCTTCAACTGCGCCAGATCCGCCGGCATGTTGACGACGCGCTTCGGCAATGCTTCAATGCCTTCAAATTTGGCTGGTCGGTCGGGCTCAATGCCCAAGGCCTCGACAATGGTTGTCGCAAATTTGATGGGCAGCGCAGTTTCTAGAACAATCATCGCTGTGCCGGTTTTTGCTTGGCCTTTTTTCAAAACGTCTTTAGCCACTTTCAAGCCGTCAGCCGTATGGGTATCAACCATCACGGCATGATCTGTATATGTGCTGCGGATGGTGTTCAATCGGTCGCTGTGCGTGCTTTTGCCACTCAAAAAACCGTATTTGGAGGTAGCTTCTTTGAACGCAGGGTCTTTGCTCAAGTCAAACTGACCCGATTTCGCCAGCTGCGTGGTGAACAAGTCTTTGGTTTTTTCACCATCACGCCCCAACAAATCGAACACAAAGCGCTCAAAGTTGGACGCTTTGGAGATGTCCATAGACGGGCTGGAAGTTTCCTGCGTATCCGCCGTGCCGCGCACGCGATAGATACCGGTGCGGAAAAACTCGTCCAGTACGTCGTTTTCATTGGTAGCGACGATCAATTTGTCAATCGGCAAGCCCATCATGCGCGCCACATGGCCAGCGCAGACGTTGCCAAAATTACCGCTTGGTACGGTGAAATTAACCTTTGATGAGTTCGACCCAGTCGCTTGGAAGTAACCGGCAAAGTAATAAACAACCTGAGCTAGCAAACGAGCCCAGTTGATGCTGTTGACTGTGCCGATTTTGTATTTTTTCTTGAATTCCAAATCGTTAGACACCGCTTTGACCAAGTCTTGACAGTCGTCAAACACGCCGTCAATGGCGATGTTGTGGATGTTGTCGTCCATCAGGCTGAACATCTGCGCTTGCTGGAAGGCGCTCATACGGCCTTGTGGGCTGGTCATGAAGACGCGCACCCCGCGTTTGCCGCGCATAGCGTACTCAGCGGCGCTGCCGGTGTCGCCGCTGGTCGCGCCGAAAATGTTCAAGGTTTCGCCGCGTCGTGCCAACTCGTATTCAAACAAATTGCCGAGCAACTGCATCGCCATGTCTTTGAACGCCAGCGTTGGGCCGTTGGACAGGGCTTCTAAATACAACTTGTCGTCCAACTCTTTCAAAGGGACGATTTCCTTGGTACCAAACACCTCTTTGGTATAGGTTTTGCGACAAAGCGCCTGCAAATCAGCTGCAGGAATGTCGTCAATATAAAGCGACAAAATCGCAAACGCCAAGTCAGCATAGCCGTGCTTGTCGTAGATATCGCGCAGTTTGCCTAAGGCAACATCGTTGATTTGCGGATAGCTTTGTGGCAAATACAAACCGCCGTC